>JBAVMB010000246.1:0-9619 GCA_049689615.1 Allostellaceae bacterium | reverse complement strand
CGCACGCCGTTGAATGCGGTGATTGGGTTTTCGCAGATCATTGAGCAGGGGATGTTCGGTCCGCAGCCGGCGCGGTACCGGGAGTATGCGACGCTGATCCGGCGGAGCGGCGAGCACCTGCTGACGATCATCAACGACATCCTCGACATCGCCAAGCTGCAGTCGGGCAAGACCGAGCTCCGGCTGGAGACCTCGGCGCTGGCGCCGATCATCGACGAGGCGGTGCGGCTGGTGGCGCCGCGTGCCGAGACCGCCGGGCTGACCCTGGTGCAGGACATCGCTCCGGGCCTGCCGGCGGTGCGCGTCGACCTCACCCGTATCCGCCAGGTGCTGCTGAACCTGCTGTCGAACGCCATCAAGTTCACCCCTACCGGCGGCACCGTCACGATCGCCGCCCGGGCCTGGGAGGGTGCCGTCGAGATCGCCGTCAGCGACACCGGCATCGGCATGGCCGAGGCTGATATCCCCAAGGCGCTCGAGCCCTTCGGCCAGATCTCCAACGCCATGACCCGCGCCCACGAAGGCACCGGCCTGGGATTGCCCCTCTCCAAGAGCCTGGTCGAGCTCCATGGCGGCCAGTTCTCCATCGTCAGTACCCCAGGCGCCGGTACAACCGTCACCGTCACCCTGCCGGCCGAAGCCGGGGCGCGTGACGTCGGCTTGCGTGGCGTCGCCTAGCTTCAGGCTTTGGTCAGCGTCAGCGAATAACGCGGATCGGCGGCGAGGCACTCGGCCTCTGGCAAGCCCAGCTCCTTGCGCACGATATTGGTGCCTTGGACCATCGCGACCATCTTGTAGGTCGCGTGCCGCCGGCTCATGCCTTCGCGGCCCATGCCGCAATCCGACGACACGATCAGCCGTTCCGCCGGCACGTGCTTCAGCGCCTCACGGATGATCGCCGCAACCTCGTCCGGCCGTTCGACCTGCAGGGTGTGATGGTCGATGACGCCGATGACAATTTTCTTGTCCTTAATGATCTGGCCGATCGCTTTGAGGTCGCCGGTGCCCGAAGAGCAGGTCTCGAAGGTGAGGGCGTCGGCGTCGACCTGCGCGAGCGCTTCGAGCGTCGGTTGATAGCTCTGCACGTCGCGGAAGATCCGCTGCTGCGACGGATTGCCCCAACAGGTATGGCACCAGATTTCAGTTTTGCCGCGCAGGCCCTTGACCGTGCCGTTGAAGATCTTGATCAGTTCGGCGGTGCCGAGCTTACCGAAAGTCGGTCCACGTGCCGGCACCATGTGAATCTGCGGCTCTTCCATCTGGACGACCGGACAGCCGGCATCCGCCAGATCGTTGAGCTCCTCGTTGAGCGCCTTGCTCAGTGCCAAGGTGCGTTCGACCGGGTCCTTGTAATATTCGTCGACCAAGCCCATCGCCAGCAGCTCGGGCGTAATGGTGCCGAACTTCACCGGCTTCTTTGTCATGCGCTGCGCGACGCGCCACATCGCGGCGTATTGCAGGTCGCCGCGGCCGATCGGTCCGATCACCTTCGGCAGAACGCGCGCTTCGAGAAAATCGTGCAGGATATGGCCGCGCGGAAATGGCACGGCGCCGACGCTGTATTGCGTCGGCCGCGGCGCGCGGTCGAATCCCGTCATGCGCAACGGCGCGTAGCTCTGCCAGCTCATGCCGCCGACCTGCTCGTCGTAATGCGCGTCGCCGTCGGTGACGATGTCGAGACCGGCAACCTCCTGCGCCCGCAGGAAAACCGACACCGCGTCCTCGTATTGCTCGCGATGACGCGAATTCGCCATCGCCTCCAGAAAAGTCTGGCTACCGAGCGCGGCGTCGTACCAAGCCGGCCGCGGCAGCGAGCCGATGATCGACGTCGGCAGAACGACGTTTGCGGATGCCTTGTACATAAGACCCTCCCCGACCGCCTTTTGTTCTTGGCGCGCTCGGGCGGCAGTCTAGCGGAATCGCGGCGGCGCCCAACCCGCAAATTGGCCCACCGAACCAGGCGACGGATGCGGTGGGATGTGGCATAGAACGTGGCGATGCGGCTTTCCTTCCACGGCGCGGACCGCGACGTCACTGGTTCGTGCCACCTCCTCGAAGTTGCCGGCAAACGCGTGCTAATCGACTGCGGCATGCTACAGGGCAGCCGCGAGCTCGATGCCGAGAATGCGGCGCCGTTCGGCTTCGACCCGCAGGCGATCGACTTTATGCTGCTGACGCACGCCCATCTCGACCATTGTGGGCGGCTGCCGCTGCTATACCGGCAAGGCTTCCGCGGCGAAGTGATTGCGACGGCAGCAACACGCGAGCTGGCGCGCTTGGTGATCGCCGACGCGGCGCATCTTCAGGATGAAGAGATGCAGCGCCGCGCCCGCCTCAACGAGCGCCACGGCGGCAATCACGCGCCGCCGAAACCGCTGTTCACCTTGGTCGACGCGTCCAACAGCCTGGGACTGTTCAAGCGAACCGCCGAATACGGCCAGCCGATCGCGGTCGCTCCCGGCGTCACCGCCACGTACTACAACGCCGGCCATATCCTCGGTTCGGCCAGCATCCTCGTCGAGGCGGACGACGGCGGGAGCCGAAAGTCGGTGCTGTTTTCCGGCGACATCGGCAACAGCGGACGACCGCTGCTGCCGCCGCCGTCGACGCCGGCGCAGGCCGATTTCGTCGTCATTGAATCGACCTACGGCGACCGGCCGCACCGCTCGATCGATCAATCGGTCGCCGAGCTGCTGCAGACGATCACCGCGACCTTCGCGCGCGGCGGCAACGTGGTGATCCCGACCTTCGCCCTCGAGCGCGCGCAGGAGATCCTGTACGTGCTGCATCACGCCGTGGCCGCGAACCAGCTGCCACCGAGCATGAAAGTGTTTCTCGATTCACCAATGGCCATTTCCGCGGTCGACATCTTCGAGCACTATCCCAAGAGCCTGCAGCCGCCGATCATCGCGATGATAAAAGGCGGCGAGGATCCCTTTGCGGTGCCTGGATTGCGCAACACCCGCGACCGCACTGATTCGATCGCCATCAATTCGGTGACGGGTGGTGCGGTGATCATGGCCGGATCGGGCATGTGCACCGGCGGCCGCGTCCGCCATCATCTGCGCTACAACCTGCCGCGGCCGGAATCGGGCATCGTCTTCGTCGGCTATGCCGGTGCCGGCACGCCGGCGCGGGCAATCATCGACGGCGCCAAGTCCATCCGCCTGTTCGGCGAAGACATCGCGGTCCATGCATCGGTCCATACGCTCAACGGCTTTTCCGCCCACGCCGGCCAGCCCGAGCTGGTCGCCTGGCACGCCGGCATTCGCGGCAAGCGCCGCACATTCATCGTTCACGGCGAAGAACGCGCGATGAATGCGCTGGCGCCGCTGCTGCGCGAAACCACGATTGAAATTCCGCAGTTGCACAGCGCCTACGAGCTCTGAGGCGCTACCTCGGCACGGTCGCGCCCGCTATTCTCGCGCCGTCGGAAAGGAGGCTCGTTTGGTATTGCGCATCGTCACCGGCAGCTATGGTCTGACGCGCACCCTGAAAGAGAATCCCGATGCACGCGGCGGGCTCGACCTGGAATTCATCGAATTCGATTCGATTCCGGCGGCGATGCGCCGCCAGGTGCGCAATCTCGAATTCGACATCTGCGAGATGGCGCTGACGACCTATCTCTGCGCGCGCGCCGCGGGCAAGCCGATCACCGCGATTCCAGTCTTCGTCACCCGCAACTTCCACCATTGGGCGGCGTTCCGCCATGTCGACACCGGCATCCGGACGCCGAAGGATCTCGAAGGCCGGCAGGTCGCGGTCAACCGCGGCTATACCGTGACCACCGGGCTGTGGATCCGCGGCGTGCTGCAGCATGAATACGGCGTCGATCTCGAACGGATCACGTGGCTGCCGACGGACGAGGAACACGTTGCCGAATATCATCCGCCTGCGAATGTCGATTACCGCTTCCGCGGCCGTTCGGCCGAGGAGCTGATGCTGAAGGACGGCGTCAGCGCGGCAGTTGGGGACGTGCGCTCGAACGCGCCGGAAATCAAACCGCTGATTCCCGACGCGCGCGAGGCCGGCTTCGCCTACTACCGCAAGACCGGCATCTATCCGATCAATCACATGGTTACGGTCAGCGAGCGGGCGCTGGCGGCGCGGCCGACTCTGGCGCGTGAGTTGTTCGAAATCTTCAAGGCGGCGAAGGCGGCCTATCTAAAACGGCTCGACGCTAGCGGTGATGGCTCGGCCGCGGATCAGGCGGCGCTGGCGGTCAAGGCGGTGGTCGGCGATCCGTTTCCTTACGGCGTTGCCGCCAACCGCAAGGCGTTGGAAGCGGCAACGCATTTCTGTGTCGAGCAGCACATTACACGCGACAAGCTCGCGATCGAGCCGTTGTTCGCGCCGGATACGCTGGCGCTGGCCTAAACCTTAGGCTCGCACCGGCAGCTTGAGGCGCGGGAACACTTTGCGCGCATTGCCGGAATAGATCTTGGTTTTGTCAGCGGCGGATAAATTCGCGGCGTCGATATAGCGCTTGGTGTCGTCGTAAAAATGGCCAGTCTCGGGGTCGATGCTGCGCACCGCGCCGACCATCTCCGACGCGAACAGGATGTTGTCGGCGGGTACGACCTTGAGCAGCAGGTCGATGCCGGGCTGGTGGTAGACACACGTGTCGAAATAGACGTTGTTGAGCAACAGTTCCTTGAGCGGTGGCCGCTTCATGTCCTGCGCTAGGCCGCGATAACGGCCCCAATGGTAGGGCGCGGCGCCGCCGCCATGCGGAATGATGAACCGCAGTCTCGGGAAATCCTTGAACAGGTCGGCGGTCAGGAACTGCATGAAGGCGGTGGTGTCGGCATTGATGTAATGCGCGCCAGTGGCATGGAAGTTTGGATTGCACGACGAGCTGACGTGCACCATCGCCGGCACATCGAGCTCGACCAGTTTCTCATAAAACGGATACCACCATTTGTCGGTCAGCGGTGGATCGGTCCAACGGCCGCCGGACGGATCGGGATTGAGGTTGCAGCCGACGAAGCCCAGCTGCATCACGCAGCGTTCGAGCTCGGCGATCGAATTCTTCGGCGGCACGCCGGGAAATTGCGGCAGCATGCAGACGCCGACGAAGTTCTCCGGATAGAGCCGGCAGACGCGATGGATCAGGTCGTTGCAGATCCGCGCCCAATCTTGGCTCGTCGCCTCGCTGCCGAGGTGATGCGCCATCGCCGAGGCGCGCGGCGAGAAGATCGTCACGTCGGTGCCGCGTTCGCGCTGCAGCTTCAATTGCGCCAGTTCGATGCCGGCGCGGATCGCATCGTCGGGTATGGCCAGCGTATCGGGGGCCGGCAGCGGCGATTTGTCCTTCGCTGCAGCGAGCTGCTGCTCGCGGAAGCTTTCGAGCGCCTTCGGCGCGGTGGTGTAATGGCCGTGGCAATCGATGATCATCGCGGCGGATGCTAGGAACCGCCTCTTTGCTTGTCAAACCGTGCCGCTGCTAGGATGCGTCGCCTGAATGGGAGGAACGATGACCGAGATCCCGCGCCTCAACGGCGTGATCCGCGCGCTTGAGCAGGGGCAGCCAACTTTCACGGCCTTCACCATCGCCGACATCGAAAACGCGCTCGCCTTCAGCCAGTCGAAATACGACGGCGTCGTCTTCGAGATGGAACACAATCCGTGGGACGTGCGCATGCTGCGCGACTGTCTCCAGTACATGCTCAACCGCCGCCAGATCGTTGACGCCAAGTCGGTCGCGCCCGCCGTCACGCCATTGGTGCGCATCCCGCCCAACGGCGGAGAGCTGAGCCAGGTCTTCGCCAAGCAAGCGCTCGACCTCGGCGTCTACGGCATCATCTGGCCGCACATTTCGACGGTCGAGCAGGCGCGCAACGCGGTCGCCGCCTGCCGTTATCCGAGGCTCAAGACCGCGCCGCTTTATGAGCCCGCCGGGCTGCGCGGCGACGGCCCGACGGCGGCGGCGCGCTACTGGGGCCTGACGCAGCATGAATACTACACGCGCGCCGATGTCTGGCCGCTCAATCCGAAGGGTGAGATCTTCGTCATCCTGATGATCGAGGACACCGAAGGCATTCGCAATCTCGACGCGATGCTGACGCAGGTGCCCGGCATCGGCGCGGTCCTGATTGGCGAAGGAGACCTAAGTCAGGAATTGGGCGTACCGCGGCAGTACGAGCATCCCGAAGTGCTGAAGCACATGGCGCAGGTGCTCGCAACCTGCAAGAAACACAACGTGCCGGTCGGCCATCCGCATGTCGATGCCGCCAACGTCGAGCGTGTGCTGAAAGAGGGCTATCGCTTCCTGATGGCGGCGCCGACGCGCGGTTATGCCGCGCTGGAAAAGGGCAAGCAGCTCGCCGGACAGAATTAGGTGGGGGGAGGGACCATGACCAAGCCGGTCATCATCACCGTCGCAATCACCGGAGCGGTGCCGAAGAAGGCGGATTCGCCGGCCGTGCCGGTGCGGCCTGCCGAACAGATCGAATCAACCCATGAGGCGTTCGAAGCCGGCGCGTCGCTAGTCCACATCCACGTCCGCAATCCGGACGAAAGCTCGTCGTCGGATCCGGCGCTGTTCGCTGAAGTGCAGGCGGGCGTGCGCAAGCGCTGCCCCGGCATGATCGTGCAGTTCTCGACCGGTGGACGTGGCCGCAACCAGAACGAACGCGCGAGCTCGCTCGCACATCGTCCCGACATGGCGTCGCTGGCTACCGGCTCGGTGAATTTTGCGACCCAGATCTACGAGAACACGCCGCAGCTCATCGACGGCATGGCAACGACGATGCGCGACCTCGGCATCAAGCCCGAAATCGAAATCTTCGATCTGGCTATGCTCTACAACACCAAGGCGCTGATCGATCGTGGCCTGATCAAGCCGCCGGCGCACGTCCAGTTTGTGCTCGGCATTCCCAATGCACTGCCAGCGCGCCGCCAAGTGCTCGAATTCATGCTCCGCGAACTCGCCGAGATCATGCCCGGTGCGACCTGGACCGCGGCCGGCATCGGCCGGCATCAGCTCGAGGTCAATCGCTGGTGCCTCGAACTCGGTGGCCATGTCCGCATTGGTCTCGAAGACAATCTGCGCTACGACAAGACGCGGCTGGCCAAAAGTAACGCCGAACTGGTGACGCGGGTCACCGATATTTGCGACGAGTACGATCGCCGGCCGGCGACGCCGGCCGAGGCGCGCCAGATCCTCGGGCTGGCGCCGGCGGCGTAATCGCGGAGCCGGTCAAGCGACGCGCGCGGCGACGTTGTTGATGGTGCGGACCGGCTTGCCGTCAAGGAACGCCCGGATGTCCTCGACCGCCTGGCCATAGATCAGCCGATAATTCTCGGCGGTGACGTAGCCGAGATGCGGCGTCACCAAGAGACTGTCGAGCGCTAGCAGCGGATGGCCGGCAGGCAGCGGCTCGCGGTCGTAGACGTCGAGCGCCGCGCCAGCGATGCGGCGCGCCTTCAGCGCCGCGATCAATGGGGCTTCGTCCACGATGGGTCCGCGCGACGTGTTGACGAGATAGGCGGTCGGCTTCATCCGCTCGAACTCGGCGGCGCCGACCAGTCCGCGGCTGCGGTCGCCAAGGACAAGATGGATGGTGATGAAATCCGCCTGGCTGAACAACTCGTCCTTGGTCACCAGCGTCGCGCCGGCTTCCCGTGCGCGCGCCGCCGTTAGGTTCGGACTCCAGGCGACGATCCGCATGCCAAAGGCGGTGCCGATGCGCGCCATCTGGCTGCCGAGCCGGCCGAGGCCGACGACGCCCAGCGTCTTGCCATGCAGGCCGATACCGAGCGTCGACTGCCAATGGCCGCGCTTGAGCGCAGCGAACTCCTGCGGAATCTTGCGCGCCAACGCTACGATCAGACCCCAGGCCAGTTCCGCTGTCGGGGTGCCGAGGGTCTCGGTACCGCAGACCTGTATGCCGCGCGCTGTCGCCGCGGCGACGTCGATCGACGCGTTCTTCATGCCGGCGGTGACGATGAGCCGCAGATTGGGCAGGCGGTCGATCAGCAATTTCGGAAATGGCGTGCGTTCACGCATCAGCACCACGCATTCGAACGTATGCAGGCGCCGCGCGAGAATGTCGGGATCGGCGATATGGTCGGGAAAAGTCTCGACCTGCACGCTAGGCTCGAGGCTCTTCCAGTCGGCGAGCGCCAAGGCCGACCGTTGGTAATCGTCGAGGATTGCCACCTGCATCATCGCGCCGCCTCCCGCGCCTTCGTTTAGCACCCCGGCGGTTGACAGGGAACGGCTGCGGCAGCCAAAGCTAGATCCGGAGGCCGACGATGGCGGGACCGCTCGATGGGATTCTCGTGGTGGCCTTGGAGCAGGCTGTGGCAGCGCCGCTGTGCAGCTGCCGCCTGGCCGATGCCGGCGCGCGCGTTATCAAGATCGAGCGACCGGAGGGCGACTTCGCGCGTTATTACGACCGCGCGGCCAAGGGCCAATCGGCGCACTTCGTCTGGCTCAATCGCGGCAAGGAATCGATCGCGCTCGATATCAAGGCGCCGGCGGACAAGGCGCTGCTCGGCCGCATGATCGCCCGCGCCGACGTGTTCATCCAGAACCTGGCGCCGGGCGCCGCGGCACGCGCCGGCTTCGATCCGGTGGCGCTTCGCCGCACGCATCCGCGCCTGATCGTGTGCTCGATCTCGGGCTACGGCGAGAGTGGTCCTTACCGCGACATGAAATCCTACGACCTCCTGATCCAGGCCGAGACCGGTCTCGCCTCGATCACAGGCTCGCCGGATGCGCCCGGCCGTGTCGGTGTGCCAGTTTCCGACATCGCCGCCGGTCTCAACGCCTATGCTGCGATCCTGGAAGCGCTTTATGCGCGCGAACGGCACGGTGACGGCACCGCGCTCGCGATTTCGCTCTTCGGCGCCACCGCCGAATGGCTGTCGGTGGCGCTGATCCAGCATGCGGACGGCCATCCGCCGCAGCGTGTCGGCGTCCACCATCCGTCGATCGCGCCTTACGGCGCCTTCGTTGCCGCCGATGGCAAGTCGATCGTCATCTCGATCCAGAACGAACGCGAATGGCAGCGCTTTTGCACCGAAATCTTAGGCGATGCCGCGCTGGCGCACGATTCGCGTTTTGCCGACAGCTCGCGGCGGGTCATCAATCGGCCGGCGCTCGAGGTGCTGGTAACGGCGGCGTTCAAACGCGAACCACGTGCCGCGCTGGCGGCGCGGCTCAAGGCAGCGGGCATCGCCTATGGCAACCTCAACACGCTCGACGATTTCGCGCGCCATCCGGCGCTGACGACGATCGCGACGAAGACCGAGAGCGGTTCGGTTGATTTGCCATCGCCGCCGGGCCGTCGCGCTGCCGATCTCACCGATCGCGCCGTACCCAATCTCGACGAGCACGGCCCAAAGCTGCGGCGCGAGTTTGCGTGACCTGTTAATCATGCATTTGTGCGATGCAAAAACGACAGTCGTGATCGACGCGCAAAAGCCGCGACCTGTGGCGAAATAACGCACGAAATCCTAGCCGCACTGGCATCTTACCCGCTTTTACGGATTGCGTTGTGCGGCGCAATATGCCATATATTGCAACGCGACACGGCCGTCGCCCGACGGCGTGTTGTACGTCTTCTAGGCGTTTCCTCCCTAAACTTGGGCCGCACTCCGGTGCGGCCCT
>JBAVMB010000245.1:0-2767 GCA_049689615.1 Allostellaceae bacterium | reverse complement strand
GGGCAGGATTGCGTCCGGGCCAGCATGTTGTCGATGTGGCGGTTGGCACCGGCTTGTTGGCGCGGGAAGCGGTGTCCATCACCGGGGATCGCCGGTCGGTGATCGGCGTCGACGTCAGCGAAGCCATGCTGGCGATCGCTCGCAAGAATCTCGGCATTCCGCTTGTCCAGGGCACCGCCGAGGCGTTGCCGCTGGCGCCTGGGATCGCCGACTTCGTGACCATGGGCTATGCCCTTCGGCACATCGCCGATCTCGAGGCGGCGTTTCGTGAGGCGAGCCGGGTCCTGAATTCGGATGGCACGATTGTCCTGCTGGAGATCAGCGCGCCGCGGAAGAAGTTCAACCGCGCGGTGGCGTCGGCCTATATCGGCGGTGTCGTGCCGCTGCTTTCGTTGCTGGCGACCCGCGATCCGCGGGCCCGCACGCTGATGCGCTATCACTGGGAAACGATCGTCAATTACGTGCCGCCCGAAATCGTCATGCGCGCCATGCGCGACGGTGGATTCCACAACGTCTGTTGCTGGACGGAATTTGATCTGTTTCGCTGCTACATTGGCCACAAGTCACGGCACAAACACAGTCCGCCACGGCCTTGGTGAAATTGTCTGCGCAATGGCAGATCGCGCACGGGGCGGAGGTGCCTTGACCGCCGTCCGCTTTTGATCGGCGTCGTCGACCGGCGTACTTATGTCACAAATAAGGGAAGACGCTGCACGTCATGCGTTGACTTATGCACGCGTGGGATCCGGCTTGAAACGAGAACTTTCAGTCAGAAAGCGTCCGCGAAGCAGTCAGAAAACTGGTGCCGACGCGCGGGTTCGAACCGCGGACCTACTGATTACGAATTAGTGGTGGAATGCATTCACACTTGGTTTGCTAACCTCTTGGTGTTCAATGGGTGAGCTTTGACCATTTTGGTGTGAATTTCGGCCGCTGCCCTAGATTTGCGATTTCTCTTAATCAGCGGGTCGCAGGTTCGAGTCCTGCTGCACCCACCAGCCTTATCAGGACGTTACATTCGGCTGGTGAATTCCCGTGATCCCGTGCCGTAAGCCCGGCAACGGTTGATCCATGTCGGCGATGCCATGGCTGGCTTCGTTCAGGCCTTCACCGGTTTGAACATCTTGCCGATCTCATTGCGCAGCTCGGATGAGTCCTCGTGGCCGTGGACGGTAACCGCGTGCTGCACGGCGACTTCGAGCAATTCCTGCGGAGTGTCGGCGGCCATTGAAACGGAGCATTTCATGTCGGTTGGGAACTCGCGGCAGTCGATGTAAACGCGTGCCATTTCACTCTCCCGTTCGGTAGCGGGACACTCAATCAGCATCCGGTGGAAGTTCCGAAGTCGATCATGCATTCCCTGATCGCGCGGCGCGCGTCGTCGCATGTTTTCGGCGGACGGAACCTCCGACAGCGTAAGTCCGGTGGCGAGTTTTCAACAATGACATTCGCCGAATTCGTTGTGTCGATTTACCAATTGCGTCCGGATTGCGACTTTGTCGGTTGCCGATCGCGGCTGTCGCTGGCGGTGCCCGGATTTATTTCCCCGGGCATTGTCGCAGTCACGCTGTCGTGGAACGAGTTCATCTATGCGCTGACATTGATCTCCTCGTCGAAGAACAAGATCATCCCTGTCGCCGCCATCACTGAATTGGTTCAAGTTGATGTCTATCACTGGCAAACGCTGCTGACGGCGGCTTTGCTCGGCTCGGTCCCAGCCGTGTTGCTCTATTCCTTCTTTGTCGACTATCACGTCTCGAGCCTACGGGCGCGGTCAAGGAATAGCGGCCTCGATGCGACAGCTCCATGCAATAAGGTGGTGTTGGCGCCCTTGCCGCGGCATCATAACGTCCACCGTGTGCCCGGCAGACATAAGAACCGGAACCGAGGGAGGCAAGATATGGTCGGCGATCTCGCGAAATTGAGGGCGCGCGCTTCAGCGCGGCTGGGTGAGCTCTATAACGAAGCGGAGCTTTCTGCCGAGCCGGGCTGGTCGGATGCTGACAAGCTGACGCTCGCTTGTCGCATTTTGGCTGCCGACGGGCACGATACGATCGTTCCTGGTCTCGTTGCGTTGCGGACAGCCGGACCGGATGGATTTCTGACCTTGCCGATGGGCGTCGGCTTCGAAGAGGCCACGCCCCGCAAGATCCTGACCGTGGACAAAGACCTCAATGTGCTGAGAGGCAAAGGCAAGCCGCCCAAGGCGGCGGGGTTCCTGATCAAGATCCTTGAACTTCGCCCCGACGTCAGCTGCGGCATCCATACCCATGCGCTTTATACCGCTGCGCTCTCGATGGTGGACGAACCGCTGGCGGTGGCGCACATGGACGCCACCATGTTCCACGACGATTGCGCTTTCCTGAGGGAATGGCCTGGCAATCCCGTGACTGAGCTCGAAGGCGAAATCATTTCACGCGCGCTCGGCACCAAGCGGGCGGCGCTCTTGGCCAATCACGGCCTTGCCACCGTCGGCCAAACGATCGAGGAAGCCGCCTGGATGGCCTTGTGCTTCGAGCGCGCGGCCAAGATGCAGGTGCGCGCCCGCGCGATCGGTCCATTGAGCAAGATCGATGAGGACTTCGCGCGCGACGCGCACGATTACATGACCGATCCGTCAATGATCGCAACCCAGTTCCGCCGCTTCGCACGCCAGGTGCTCCGCGCCGATCCCGGATGCCTCGATTGAGCGGCGGTTATTTGCCCTTGAAGATTGGCTTGCGCTTTTCCATGAAGGCACGCCGGCCTTCGATGTAATCCTCGCTGG
>JBAVMB010000244.1:0-1580 GCA_049689615.1 Allostellaceae bacterium | reverse complement strand
GCGCCTGCGGCTTTGACGATCCGATAGGAGGCCGCATCGGCCTTGACGCCGACCACCACCAGCGGCGGTGCAAACGCCGTCTGCGTTACCCAGTTGACCGTGGCCGCCGCGATCCCGCCTTTGCCGTCGTTCGCGGTCAGGACGTAGATGCCATAGGGGATCATGCGCAACGCGGTTTTCTTGGCGTCTTGGTTCATAAGCGATTCCTCGTTCAGGCCGGTCGGTTAGATACGCCAGGATGTCGAGGCGAAAGGCGGCCAAATTTTAGCATCGTGGGACGTTCGGATTCGACCGTCATTTCGGGGTCGCGGAAGCAGCGCGGAGGCTACGCGCGGTTGCTGAGAAGCCGGAAGTACCGGTGTAAATGACGAAGCTGTGGCTACTCCCTTCGCTCACGGTCTCACGGGATAGCGCGCCATGCCAATCAGAGGCGGAAGCACGATAACGCGATAATCGAAACCATGACGGCCAGGAAAAACGCGATCGCTGCTGTCCGATGAATGGCGGGTTCAACGGCGAACGTGCGCGGGTAGCGGCGGGAATTGTGCGTCTCGGCTGTATCGTCGAACACGAAACGGCCAATGATCTGTCGTTGTCTCATACGTATCTTGCTCTCCTCGCTGCGTTTACCATCGCGCCGCGGCCGTGCCGCGGTCTTGACCTAGATCAAGCAGAGCGGTGAGGGGCGAGCGGTTGCTTTTGGACCGATCCTTGACCCAGATCAAGGTTATGGGACAGCCAAAATCCTAAGATTTTCGATGCTTTTGCCAGGGACACCGGGCCATGCCTGACATTCGGATTCCGCAGGATTCACGTCGGTCGCCGCTTCGCAGGCCGGTCCCGGAGATTGTTGCGAATGCTCCCCCGTCACCCGGCGCGGACGCCTCCATGACTCCAGATGAGTCAGCAGCCGACACGGCGCGCGCCGAGGTTTTCGATCGCCTGATGCACGCCTGGCAGAGCCGGTTCACGGCATCGATATCGCCGGCCGTTCTGATGATCGCGTTCTTCGATTGGGGCGTTCATCTTGCCAACGCATCCGGCAAGCAGGTCAATCTGATCGAAAAGGCGGCGAGGAAATGGGTGCGCCTCGCGCTGTACCTGTCGCGGATTGGCAAGGGCGCGGATTGCCCGCCATGCATTGAGCCGCTGCCGCAGGATAGGCGGTTCGCCGGCGCGGCGTGGCGCGCGTTTCCATTCTCGGTGATCTATCAGGCGTTTCTGCTTCAGCAGCAGTGGTGGCACAATGCGACGACCGGAATTCGCGGCGTATCGCCTCACCACGAACGGACCGCGGCCTTCGCGACGCGCCAGATTCTCGACATCTTCGCGCCATCCAACTTCCCGATCACCAATCCTGAGATCTTACGCCGAACATTGACGGAAGGCGGGCAGAACTTCGTCCGTGGTGCGCGGAACTTCATCGAAGACTGGGAACGCGCCGTCGCCGGCCGCAAGCCGGTGGGAACCGAAGCGTTTGTGGTGGGGCGCGACGTGGCGATCACGCCGGGCAAAGTCGTCTACCGCAACGATCTGATCGAGCTGATACAGTACGCGCCGGCGAGCGAGACCGTCCATCC
>JBAVMB010000243.1:0-2207 GCA_049689615.1 Allostellaceae bacterium | reverse complement strand
GACGTAGAACAGGCCGAAGAATTTGTGGCGGAAGATATCGATGGCCTTCGGAGCGCGTGACGCGGCCGCGTTGGCGGCGATCTCGTCCCACATGTCGAGCGGCGGCGCGTTGCGCTTGGCGTCCTCTTCGGCGGAAAGCTGTTTGCCGGCGGCGACAAAACGATCCTGGGCGATGCGGTGGATATCGGGCGCGCCGCAGCCGGCGCCGCCGCTGCGCGCCGCGACGGCGCTGAGGAAGCCTTCGAGATATTGTTTTTGTTCGTCGGTCAGAATCGCGTCGGTGGTCATTCAGCTACCAAAAGCGGCTGCGATGCACGGGTGTCGCCGGGTGCATTGCAACCGCGGTGCCAGCCGCGTTGTCGGGCCTAGATCGCTGATTTGCCGCGCGGAAAGCCCTTTGGGCGCCGAGATGGTTCCGCATGCTGCACAAGAAATATTATTAATGGCCACTCGTCTGCGAATTTTTTGTGCAGCAAGGCTGACCGATTGAAATTTGGGCAAAAGGTCGGGCGTTGCGCCGTCGCGTTATGCAACCCACGACGCAGCCACACCAACGCGCGGGCATTTCCGTAGCTGCGGTCGTTGGCATGCTCCTTGCGCCGTGGAGATCGAAAGCCGGCAACTGTGTTCCGGCATGCGATCACCAGACGAACGAGGCATCCATGTATCTCGAGACCGTCGACAAGCTGGCCGCGACCGCGGCAGCCAAAAGCGCTTACCTCAGGCGCGCGCCGTTCGGCTTCCTGCTCAGCGCAATGATGGCAGGCGCCTATATCGGCCTCGGCATCATATTGATTTTCAGCATCGGCTCGGACGTTGATCCAGCCTATCGGCCGCTGATCATGGGTGCGTCGTTCGGTGTCGCCCTGACACTCGTGCTCTTCGCCGGCGCCGATCTGTTCACCGGCCACGCCATGTACATGCCGTTCGGCGTGCTGCGCGGCAAGATCGGGCTCGGCGACATGCTGCGCTGCTGGACCGGATCGTGGATCGGCAACCTTATCGGCAGCGCGCTATTGGCCATTATCTTCATTGCCGGCGGCGGTGGCTCGATCCTGCACGCGAAGAGTCAATTTATCTTCGCGGTTGCTGCCGCCAAGATGAATGCGCCCGCGCTGTCGCTGTTCGCACGCGCAATCCTGTGCAACTGGCTCGTCTGTCTGGCGATCTGGATGGCGGCGCGCACGGAGAGCGATACCGCGAAATGTATCGCAATCTTCTGGTGCCTGTTTGGCTTCGTCGGCAGCGGCTACGAGCACTCGGTGGCGAACATGACGCTGCTGCTCATCACCCTGCTCAGCCCGCATCCCGACACCGTGACGTGGGCGGGATTTGGCTGGAACATGCTTTGGGTGACGCTCGGCAACATTGTTGCCGGCGCCGGCTTCATGGCGCTCGGCTACTGGGCGGCATCGCGGCCCAACGTCGCAGCGCCGGCCGCGCTTGTCGCCGTTGCCGCGGCTGCCGATTAGCGACGGGTCCATGGAGGCCGGCGCCGTGGCGGCAGCGGCGCCGGTCTTGGCCTATCGATCGGGCATCGACAAAGTCGCGCCGGTGCGCCATATAACGGCCGCACCCATGAGCCTGACCGATTCCCCGCCGCGCGCCCGTTCGTTCGGCCACATCGATACCTGGATTTTCGATCTCGACAACACGCTTTATCCGTCGTCCTGCCGCCTTTATATCGAGGTCGAGCAACGGATGGCGCGCTACATCATGGACGAGCTCAAGCTCGATCTCGCTGGCGCGCACGCCTTGCGCCAGCGCTACTTCCAGGAGCACGGCACGACGTTGCGCGGCCTGATGAACGAATACGGTGTCGAGCCGCGGCGATTTCTCGACTATGTCCACGAAATCGACGTGTCGGCGGTGCAGCCGGCGCCGGCACTGAGCCGCGCGCTTACCGCGTTGCCGGGACGCAAACTGGTGTTCACCAACGGGACCCGGCGTCATGCCGAACGCGTTCTCGATCGACTCGAACTGATCGGGCATTTCGACGCGATCCACGATATCGTCGCCATCGATTTCCAGCCGAAGCCGAACGCAGCCGGCTACCGCGCGTTGATCGAAACGTACGCGATCGAGCCGGCGCGTGCTGCAATGGTCGAGGATATGGCGCGCAACCTGCCGCCGGCGGCAGTGCTCGGCATGACCACGATCTGGCTGCGCGGCGGCCCGCATGACGAGCTCGACGCGCGCCATGCACC
>JBAVMB010000242.1:0-4948 GCA_049689615.1 Allostellaceae bacterium | reverse complement strand
GACCGGTCGCGTTTGGACCGATTTCGGCAGCCTCATTCACACCGACGATCCGCCGGACCCGGCGAATCCAATCCAACAGAGCAACTCGCTTCGCGTCTCCGCAGGCTTCGGCTTCACCTGGCAATCGCCGTTCGGGCCGATCCGTATCGATCTCGGCCACCCGATCATACGCAAGAAATTCGACAAGTTGAGCATCTTCCGCTTCGGCTTCGGGTCGAGCTTCTGATGCCGCGGCGTTCGCTCGCGCAGGCGGCTGGCGCCGCGCTGCTGTGCCTGATGGCATTGACGGCGGTATCGGCACAGGCACAGGTGCCGGCGTCGCCGCCGCCGACGGTCGTCGTCATCGCCGACATCAACCAGATCCTGCGCGACGCCAAATCGGCCAAAGACGTCCAATCGCAAATCGACCGGGCCATGGCCGACTTCTCGAAGCAGGTATCGACCAGCGAGAACGAGCTGCAGCAGATGCGCGACGAGCTCGAGCGCGAACGCAACACATTGTCGTCGGATGCGTTCAGCGCCAAGTCGCGGCAGTATCAGCAGCGTTTCGATGCGCTGGATCGGACGGTTCAAGGGCGGCGCCAGGCGCTCCAGCAGAGCTACAACGAGGCGATGACCAAGATCGAGAACGCCGCTTTGCAGATCATTGCGCAGATCGCCGGCGAGCATAAGGCCAACATGGTGCTGACGCGTGCTGCTGTGCTGTTCGCGGCCAACAACCTCGACATTACGGCCGAAGTAACCAAGCGGCTCGACGCTCAACTGCCGGCGATGCAGGTCAAGCTGCCGCCTCCGGGCGCAACGCCGCCTCCGGACGCAACGCCACCGCCGGCGAAGCACTGATGGCGGACAAGCGCTTCTTCACTGTCGCCGGTCCGTTCACGGCCGACGAGATTGCGCGCCGCACCGGCGCCACGCTCGCCGGATCGGGTAACGGCAAATTGGTGCTGCGCGACGTCGCGTCGCTCGATGCCGCCGGTCCGGATCAGCTCAGCTTCCTCGACAACCGCAAATACATCGACCTCTTCCGCAAGACCGGTGCCGGTGCCTGCTTCGTCCACCCCGATCTGGCGGGCGATGCGCCGAAGGGCGTCGCGACGCTGGTGACGCCCGATCCGTATCGCGCCTATGCGCTTGCGACCCAAGCCTTCTACCCCGATCAACCGCCGGTGCCGGGTGTGGCGCCTTCGGCGGTGGTCGATGCCACGGTAGAGCTCGGCGAAGGCTGCCGTATCGAGGCCAATGCCGTGATTGGCGATCACGCCAAGCTCGGCCGGCGTTGTCTGATCGGGCCCAACGCCGTGATCGGTCCGTGCGTGTTGCTGGGCGACGACGTGCGCGTCGGCGCCAACGCCAGCATCAGCCACAGCCTGATCGGCAATCGGGTGCGGATTTATCCGGGGGCGCGGCTCGGCCAGGACGGCTTCGGTTTCGCGCCGGACCGCAAAGGCTTCGTCAAGGTGCCGCAGCTCGGCCGCGTCGTTGTCGGCGACGACGTCGAGATCGGCGCCAATTCGACCGTCGATCGCGGCGCTGGCCCCGACACTGTCATCGGGCCGGGAACGATGATTGATAATCTCGTGCAGATCGGGCACAACGTCCAGATCGGGCGCCAGTGCGTGCTTGTGTCGCAGACCGGCATCTCAGGCAGTACCAAGTTGGGCGATTTCGTCATGATTGGCGGTCAGGGCGGCCTCATCGGACATCTCGATATCGGTACGGGTGCAAGGATCGGCGCCCAGGCTGGCGTCATGCGCGACGTGCCCGCGGGCGCGACCGTGCTCGGCTCGCCGGCGTTTCCGGTGCGCGATTTCCATCGCATGATTGCCGCGCTGCGGCGGCTGGCGAAAACGCGGGATGACTAAAGTGGATACCCAGCCGGTGACCGTGGCCGAAATTGACCGGGCGCGGATCATGCAAATGATCCCGCACCGCGATCCGTTCCTGATGATTGATCGCGTCATCGACGTCCGTTCGGGCCACGGCGCGGTCGGCGTCAAGCACGTCAATGCCGACGAATATTATTTCAAGGGCCATTTCCCGCAGCGGCCGGTGATGCCCGGCGTGCTCATCATCGAGGCGATGGCGCAGACCGCGGCCGTGCTCGTGGTGCACACGCTCGGCGCCGAGTTCGAAGGCAAGCTCGTCTATTTCATGTCGATCGACCATGCACGGTTCCGCCGGCCGGTCGTGCCCGGTGATGTCATGATGGTGCCGGTGACCTGCCAGCGTCATCGCGGCATGGTGTGGAAGTTCGACGGCCAGGCCAAGGTCGGCGACAAGCTGGTGGCGGAGGCAACCTTCGCCGCGATGATTCTGGATAGCTGAGTCAGGGAATGCCGCAAATCCATGCGACGGCCATCGTCGAGCCGGGCGCCGAGCTCGCGGCCACGACAATCGTCGGGCCGTTCTGCATGGTCGGACCCAAGGTCGTGCTTGGCGAGCGCGTCGAGCTGATCTCGCATGTCGCCGTCGCCGGCCGTACCACTATCGGCGACGGCACGCGCATCTTTCCCTTCGCGTCGATTGGCCACATTCCGCAGGATCTCAAGTACAAGGGCGAAGAGTCGCGGCTCGAGATCGGGCGCGACAACGTTTTCCGCGAGCACGTGACGGTCAATCCGGGCACCTCGGGCGGCGGCATGGTGACGCGCGTCGGCGACAATTGCGCCTTCATGGTCGGCGTTCACATCGCCCACGATTGCATCGTCGGCGATCATGTCATCATGGCCAACAACGCGACGCTCGCCGGTCACGTGCGGATCGAGGATTACGCCGTCTTCGGCGGCCTGTCGGCGGTGCATCAATTCGTCCGCATCGGCCGCCATGCCATGGTCGGCGGCGTCACCGGCGTCGAACGCGACGTCATTCCCTACGGCTCGGTGGTCGGCGACCGCGCGCGGCTTTCGGGCCTCAATATCGTCGGCATGCAGCGCCGCGGCTTTGCCCGCGACGACATCCAGGCGCTGCGGACGGCCTATCAGATGCTTTTCGGCAACGAGACCGGCACCTTCGCCGAACGGCTGACCGCGGTGGACAAGCAGTTCCCGACTGTCGGTCCCGTGCGCGAGGTGGTCGATTTCGCCCGCGCCGAATCGATCCGCGGCCTGTGTCAGCCGCGCACCAATGGCAGCAGCTGAGCCCGGTCCGCTCGGCATCCTCGCCGGCTCAGGCACGCTTCCCGGCCGTCTGATCGAAGCGTGTGCCAAGGCTGGCCGGCCGGTCTTCGTCCTGGCATTTATCGGCGCCGCCGATCCGGTTCTCGTCGAAAAAATGCCGCATGCCTGGGTTCGTCTCGGCCAGGCCGGCAGCGGCCTCGCCATCCTGCGTGCCCATGGTGTGCGCGAGCTGGTGATGGCCGGTGGCGTACGGCGGCCATCGCCGCTGGCGCTGCGGCCCGATTGGCGCACGCTCAAATTCTTCGCCGCGCTCGGCTGGCGCGCGCTCGGCGACGACGGTTTGCTGCGCGCGGTGATCCACGCGCTCGAAGCCGAAGGCTTTACCGTCGTTGGCGCCGAAGCCATCCTCGGCCATGATCTCGCGCCCGAAGGTCCGCTCGGCAAACGTGCGCCCGATGCGGCGTTAGCATCGGACATCGCGCTCGGTCTCGCTGCGGCGCGCGAGCACGGTGCCCGCGACCGGGGTCAGGCGGTGGTCGTGGCCGCCGGCAAGATAATCGATCGCGAAGGTCCCGATGGCACCGACGCGCTGTTGAAGCGCTGCAAAGGCCGCGCCATCGGCGGTGTCCTGGTCAAGACCAGCAAGCCGGGGCAGGAGCGCCGCGCCGATCTGCCGGCGATTGGGCCCGACACGATCACGGCTGCCGCGGAAGCCGGCCTCAAAGGCGTTGTCGTTGAAGCTGGCGCGACGCTGCTGATCGACCGCGCTGCCATTATCG
The DNA here is from genome assembly GCA_049689615.1 of Allostellaceae bacterium. Lineage (GTDB taxonomy): Bacteria > Pseudomonadota > Alphaproteobacteria > ATCC43930 > CGMCC-115725 > REEB95. The sequence goes on along the minus strand of JBAVMB010000242.1, from coordinate 1,050 downwards.
CGGCCGCCGACCGTGCCGGCTTATTCGTCGTCGGCATGCCCGCGCCGCTATCCCCTGCAGCCGCCGGCAAGACAGAGCCGCCGCTGGTCTACCTCATCGCCGGCGAACCGTCGGGCGACGCGCTCGGCGCCAATCTGATGCGCGCATTGCGTTATCGCGCGCAGGGCGCGGTGCGTTTCGCCGGTATCGGTGGCGAGCAAATGGCGGCCGAAGGTCTGACGAGCTTGTTTCCGTTCGACGATCTGGCGGTGATGGGCGTCGCCGAAGTGCTGCCGCGCGCCCGCACGATCCTGAAACGCGTCGCGCAGGCGGTTGCCGATATCCGCGCGCGCCAACCTGCCGCCGTGGTCACCATCGATAGCTCGGGATTCAACTGGCGCGTCGCGCAGCGGTTGCGTCGCGCCGGCGACCACGTGCCGCTCATCCACTATGTCGCGCCGATGGTATGGGCATGGCGCGCCGGCCGCGCCCGGCGCATGGCGCGCTGGTACGACCACCTCATGGCGCTCTTGCCCTTCGAGCCGCCTTATTTCGAGCGCGTCGGCCTGTCGTGCTCCTATGTCGGCCACCCGGTGGTCGAGATGGGCGCCGACAAGGGTGACGGCGCTGCCTTCCGCCGCCGCCACAACATTCCGCCGCTGGCCCGGGTGGTTGCGATCTTGCCGGGCAGCCGCGGCGGCGAGGTTGGCCGGCTGCTGCCGGTCTTGGGTAAGACCGTGGCGCTGCTGGCGAAGAAAATTCCCGATCTGATGGTCGTGGTGCCGGCGACGGCCAACGTCGCGGCGCAGGTGAAGGCCGCCGTCGCGACTTGGGATGTCGATGCCGCGGTCGTCGGCAACATCGAGAAGTACGACGCCTTCGCCGCCAGCGATGCCGCGCTTGCCGCCTCGGGCACGGTGGCGCTCGAGCTCGCGGCAGCCGGCGTCCCGATGGCTGTGACTTATCGCGTCAATCCGTTGACCCACGCGTTGTTGCGCCGTGTCGTCAAGGTGCGTTACGTTAACCTGGTGAACTTGATTCTCGATCGGCCGGCGGTGCCCGAGCTGCTCC
>JBAVMB010000241.1:0-4540 GCA_049689615.1 Allostellaceae bacterium | reverse complement strand
CAGCGGCGAGATTCCCGGACCGCTCGGTGCGCGACATCCGACAATCACACCCTTTGAAGCTTTCGCGACTTCGGACGGATATGTCATCGTCGCCGCGGGCAACGACGTCACCTTCGCCCGCCTCGCCGCCGCCCTCGGCAAACCGGCGATGGCGGAGAATCCGGATTACGCCAGCAACGAGAAACGGCTCAACAACCAGCCGAAGCTGAAGACCGAGATTGAAAGCCTGCTCAAGGGCAAGCCAACAGTCCACTGGCTCGCCGTGTTCGAACAGGCGGCGATTCCAGCCGGACCGATCAATAACGTCAAGCAGGCGCTCGACCATCCGCAGGTCGCAGCGCGCAACATGCTGGTCACCGTCGACGATCCCAAGTCAGGTACGCTCAAGCTTGCCGGCAATCCGATGAAGATTTCCGGCATGGAAGATCCGCCGACGCGCGCCGCCGCCCCCGATCTCGACGCCGACCGAGCTGCAATCCTGAAAGAGCTGGGGCTTTGAGCGGGTGGCGTCCCGCCTGCAGATTGCGCCTGGTTGTGAGTCAGGCTGCGCGCTGCGTCGATGACATGTAAGACGAAGCGCCGCCTCCTCGGCGCGCTTGCCACGATCGCTATCGTATTGGTCGTAATCCTCGCCGGCGGTTGGCTCTATCTGCGCAGCTCGCTGCCCCAGACCAACGGTACTGTCGTCGTCAACGGATTGAGCGCGCCGGTTACGATCACGCGCGATGCGCACGGCATTCCAACCATCGTCGCCAAGACCGACACCGACGCCGCCTTCGCACTCGGTTACGTGCACGCGCAGGATCGGCTGTTCCAGATGGACCTGATGCGCCGCTACGGTGCCGGCCGTCTGTCGGAGTGGTTCGGCGCGGTCGCCCTGCCCGCCGATCGCTTCACGCGCACGCTCGGCCTGTATCGCGCGGCCGAAGCGCAATATGCGCATCTGTCACCGACGGTGCGCGGCATTCTCGATGCCTATGCCGCCGGCGTGAACGCCTGGATCGCGACGCGGCCCGGCGCGCTGCCGCCCGAATACGCTGTGTTGCGCGTCGGCATCGAGCCGTGGAAGCCGGCTGACACACTGGTCTGGGGCAAGATCATGGATCTGCAGCTCACCGCGAATTTCCGCGGCGAGTTGTTGCGGGCGCGGATGTTGCAGCACGTGACGCCGGCTGAACTTGCCGTGCTCTATCCGCCTTATCCGCCAGACGCGCCGGTCACCGGCAAGCAGAAATCGCTCGACCGCTCACTACTCGACCGGCTTGCCGCTGCGCTGCCGCCGGGTTCCGCCGAGCCGACGCGCGCGTCGAACAACTGGGCCGTCTCCGGTTCGCGCACCGTATCGGGCAAGCCGCTGCTCGCTAACGATACGCATCTCGGTTTCAATTCCCCCGGCGTCTGGTATCTGGCGCGCATCGAGGTCGGCAGCCGCACGCTGGCCGGCGTTACCGCACCCGGCACGCCATTCATCGTCGTCGGGCACAACACGCGCATCGCTTGGGGCTTTACCACCACGGCCAGCGACGTCGAGCAACTGTTCATCGAGCAGACCGATCCGCACGATCCGACGCGCTATCTCGCGCCCGGCGGCATGCTCCCGTTCGTCACACGGCAAGAGACCATTCGCGTCCGCGGGAGCGCACCCACGATGCTGACCGTGCGTTCGACGCGGCATGGGCCAGTGATCTCCGATCTGGCGGATTGGAACGCTGGCGACGGCAAGGTGTTGGCGCTCGAGACGACTTGGCTCAGCGCCGACGACAACACGCCCGACGCCCTGTGGAACCTGTCTCACGCCGGCAGCTGGACCGAATTCCGCGCGGCGTTGAAGGATTTCATCGCGCCGCAGCAGAACATCGTCTACGCCGATGTCGATGGCAATATCGGCTTCATCGCGCCGGCGCGCGTGCCGATCCGCGCCAAGGGCGACGGCTGGCTGCCGACGCCGGGCGCCAGCGGCGCTTATGACTGGACCGGCTTCGTACCGTTCAACGATCTGCCGCAGGATTACGATCCGCCATCCGGCCGTCTAGCCAGCGCCAACAATCGGATCGTCGCCAAGAACGGCTTTTTCCTCGGACGTGATTGGGACCTGCCCTCGCGTGTCGAGCGCATCCGCGCACTGCTCGACGCGACGCCAAAGCAGAGTCCGGAGAGCGCCGAAGCGATGCAGGGCGACGTGCTGTCGGCGATGGCGCGCGATTTGTTGCCGCTGATGTTACGTGGCCTGCCGCACTTGACGCACGACACGCAAGCAATCGACAAGCTCGCGGCGTGGGACGGTCACATGGATCGTACGCGCAGCGAGCCGCTGATCTTCGCCGCCTGGTTACGCGAGATTACGCGTAGCCTGTTCGCCGAAAAGCTCGGCCCCGAATTTCCCGACTATTGGTCGGTGCGGCCCAACGTCGTCCACGAAATTCTCGCCGAACACCCGGAGTGGTGCGGCAGCAACGGGTGTCCCGCGCTGCTCGCGGCCGCGCTCGATCGTGCGCTCACAGATCTACGCCGGCGATACGACGACGACATGAAGGCGTGGCGCTGGGGTGAAGCGCATCAAGCGCAGTTCGGTCATCCGGTGTGGTCGCGCTTGCCGTTACTTGGCGGCCTGTTGACGCCGGCCATCGCTGCGTCTGGCGCCAGCGACACGCTTGACGCCGGTGCGTTCAGATTGAGCGACGAAGCGCATCCCTTCGGCGATCGGCTTGGACCGGTGATGCGCATGATCGTCGACATGGCAAATCCAGCAGCGGCGCAATTCATGATTGTGCCGGGCCAGTCGGGCAATCCATTGTCGCCGCATTGGGCGGATCTACTGACGTCGTGGCGCGACGTGCGCTATGTCACGTTCAGCGATGATGCGAGCGGCGGCCGTCTCATCCTGGCGCCGCGTCAGCCCTCGACGATGTAAAGCCGGCCCTTCGACGCTTTCTGCCGCACCTTCACCGCCGTCTGATAGTCGGGCGAGTGATAGAATTTCTCCGCCGCATCGACGCTGGGAAATTCGATAACCACGACGCGCCTGGGCTTATCGCCTTCGAGCGGAACCGTACGGCCGCCGCGCGCAAGAAATTTGCCGCCGTGACGCTGAATCGATTCGCCGGCCATCTTCTTGTACGGCTCGTAAGCGTTCGCATCGGTCACGTCGATCTCGGCCACGATGTAGGCTGTCATGCTTCTCCTCCCGTTGATCGATCGAGACTGTAACGCCGCATGTGCGTGACTCGCCACTCTGCTGGCGTCGCGCCGATGTATGCACGCATCCTCGGCACGCGCCGCGTACCGCGACTCTGCGAATCGATGAAATTGTCTGCATCACGGCTTGCATCGCTGGGGCTGAAAGTCATAATCGACGCGTCGCAGAGGTGTGATCGCATGCCCGAAGGCCGTTCAGATGGCATACCAGGCGTCGTAACCAAGGCCGCGCCGGCGCACATCACGACCGCGCTCGCGCCGCCGCACCATTTCTTCGCAACCACCACGCTCCCTTGCCCTTACGTCGATGGACAGCGGGAGCGCAAATTAGTGGTTGAGTTGTTCGGACGCGACGCGCCGGATTTCTACAACAATTTGTCGCGTGCCGGATTCCGTCGCAGTCATTCGCTCGCCTACCGTCCCGCGTGCGCCGGTTGCGACCGTTGCGTACCGGTGCGGATTCCAGTCGCGGCATTCGTCGAGAGCCGGTCGCTGCGACGTATCCGCAACCTGAATCGCGACCTCGACGCCGGCGCCGGCATGGCGCGCGCCGACCATGACCAGTTCCGGCTGTTCCAGCGCTATCAACGCTCGCGTCACGCCGAAAGCGACATGGCGGCGATGACCTATACCGACTATCGCGCCATGGTGGAGGACACGCCGCTGACGACGGCGCTTATTCGATTGCGCGACAGCGACGGCGCACTTTATGGCGCGTGCCTCGCCGATCTGCTCGATGACGGCGTCTCGGCGGTCTACAGCTTCTACGATCCGGCCGAAACTAAACGCGGCCTTGGCACGATGCTGATCTTGTCGCTGGTGGACGAGGCGCGCCGGCGGCAGCTGCCTTACGTCTATCTCGGCTACTGGATCGCGGAGGGTCCGAAGATGGCCTACAAGGCACGCTTCCGTCCGCTCGAAGCGTTGCAAGCCAACGGCTGGTGCCAGATTCTGCCTTAAGCTTTAAAACTGCTATGGTCGCGCGGGAACCTCAGGTGAAATCTCACCTGAGTCGAATCGAGCCAAGCGATTGATCCTAAACTATTTTACTCAGCGGCCTGCCGCCGACCGAGTCGATGCAGGCAACGGTCGATCCACAGCGCAGTAAGCTTTTCCTCAAGCGTATTTTGCCCGAGTCGCTCGCGCAGCACGCCGAAATCCACCCGTTCGAGCGCCTGGTCCGGATTGAAGCAGGTGAACACCACGGTCTCGTCGCCGGTGATCGGGTTTTTCTGCACCTGCAAGCACTGGGCGCAGATTTCCTTCATCATGCACTGCATCGGCGAGTTGATCGACGCGATGCCGATCGCTTCCGGCCGGATATAGGGCTTGAGCACGCCCTCCC
>JBAVMB010000240.1:0-2764 GCA_049689615.1 Allostellaceae bacterium | reverse complement strand
CGGCCATGCCGACCATTTGATAAGTAGGGGCTGCAGCAATCATTGCGCTCGCAACCGACATCAATCCGATGAGAAAGACCAACAGCGCCTTACGGCCATACCGGTCGGCATAGTGACCAAGAACAATGCCGCCCAGCGGCCGGACAATATAGGCGGCGGCGAATAGCCCGAATGTCGCGAGCAACGGGGCCCAGCCCGTTTCGGGCGGAAAGAAGAGCTTCGAGATGGTTACGGCGACATAACCGTAAATGGCGAAGTCATACCATTCGAGCGCATTGCCGATCGCGATGGCGATGATCTGCCGAGCCATCCGAGTATCTGCAGTCATGCGGGCCGAATTGGCGGGCGGCCGCGGGCGCAGGCTGGCACCCCGTCACGGTGCTTTCGGCCCAATTCATTATGCGGCAATGAAGCGTGAGACAATTGCATCTCTAATCGGCTAAATATCGGCAACCGATCAACGGCTCAACTGAAATAACGGCGATGACAAACGAATTCGGCCTGATAGCAACCGGCGCGTGTGGTTCACAGAGACCTTCGCCGGTTAGTCGAGCAACCGGGGCCTGACCGGTGATGTCCAGGGCAACGGCGGCATCGAATCAGTCACTGGCGATTGCTGAGATCCCCGACAAGGATTTGCCGCTACGTAACGACATACGGCTGTTGGGACGCGTTCTGGGCGAGACGCTACGCGACCAAGAGGGTGAGGCGGTCTTCGAAATCGTCGAACGCGTGCGGCGATCCTCGATCCGCTTTCATCGTGATACCGACGAGGCCGCACGCCAGGAACTCGAGAGCACTTTGAACCGGCTCTCGCGCGACGAGACCACGCGAGTCATCCGCTCGTTCACCTATTTTTCGCACCTCGCCAATCTCGCCGAAGACCAGCACCACATCCGGCGGACACGGGCGCACGCCATGGTCGCGTCAGCACCGCGCGAAGGGACAGTCGCGCACGCCATTGCGGCGGTGCGCGATGCAGGAATTTCGCCGGCTGCGTTGCACGGCTTCTTCGGGCGGGCGCTGATCTGTCCCGTGCTCACCGCCCATCCGACCGAAGTGCGGCGCCGCAGCACGCTCGACCGCGAGCGGGAAATCGCGACCCTGCTCGCCGAGCGCGACCGCATGACGTTCACACCCGATGAAATGGCGGCCAACGAGGAGGCGCTGCGGCGCGCCGTGCTTACCTTATGGCAGACGGCACTGCTGCGCCGTAGCCGTCTCGCGGTGATCGATGAAGTCGCCAACGGCATCGCCTATTATGATTACACCTTCCTGCACGAGCTGCCTCGTCTCTACGCAACGCTCGAGGATCAACTCGCTGATAAAATACCGGGGCCGCTGCCGTCATTCCTCCGAATGGGTAGCTGGATTGGCGGCGATCGCGACGGCAATCCATTTGTCAGCGCCGAGGTCCTGCGCCAAGCGGTGCTAATGCAGAGTGATCGGGCCCTGGGTTTTTACCTCGACCAATTGCACGAGCTCGGCCGCGAATTGTCGCTGCACGAGCTGCTGGTGAGCACAACGCCCGAACTTCGGAACCTGGCTGCGCGGTCGCCCGATCACTCACCCCACCGCGCGAGTGAACCGTATCGCCGTGCCATTTCGGGGATCTATGCGCGCGTTGCCGCTACCGCCCAGACGCTCAACGGTGCCGAGGCCTTGCGCACACCGGTCGGCGAAGCTGCGCCTTACAGCAGCGCCGGCGACCTCGCTGCCGATCTCATCGTAATCCACGATTCACTCGTGGCAAACGGCTCGGCAATGTTGGCACGGGGCCGTCTGCGCGATTTGCGCCGCGCCGTCGACGTGTTCGGATTCCATCTTGCAGCGCTCGATCTGCGCCAGAATGCCGACGTACACGAACGCGTTGTTGCCGAGCTGCTTGAAACGGCAATACCTGGCATCAATTATCGTGGCCTCGGCGAGGACAAACGGATCGCGGCATTGGTTGCCGAACTCGCGACAGCCCGGCCGCTAGCGTTGCCATCGGTCACCTACTCTGAGGAAACGGCCTCGGAACTGGGCATCCTGCGTGCCGCTGCAGAAATGCAACAGCGCTATGGCAAAGGCGCAATCGCAAACTACATCATTTCCAAGGCGGACGGTGTTTCCGATGTGCTCGAGGTTGCGCTCTTGTTACGCGAAGTGAGCCTCTATCGGCCGCGCGACCATGAAATCGAACTCGACATTGTGCCGTTGTTCGAGACTATCGACGATCTTCGCCGTTGCGGCGCGATTGTCGATCGCCTCCTCGCCCTGCCGATCTACCGTCGGCTCATTGACGGCCGCGGCGGCGTACAAGAGGTGATGCTCGGATATTCCGACAGCAATAAGGACGGTGGTTATCTCACCTCGGGTTGGGAGCTTTGGAAGGCCGAAACCGCGTTGGTTGAATCCTGCCGCCGTTACGACGTACGGCTACGGCTATTCCACGGTCGCGGCGGCACGGTCGGTCGTGGCGGCGGCCCAAGCTACCAGGCAATCCTGGCGCAGCCCTCCGGGGCGGTAAACGGCGCCATCCGCATCACCGAGCAGGGCGAGGTGATCGCTGCGAAATATTCCAATCCCGAGGTCGGCCGTCGCAATCTCGAAGCGCTGGCCGCCGCAACCATCGAAGCGAGCTTGCTGTCGAGCGACACTGTCGCGCCACCGGCGACATTCATCGCGGCAATGGAGACGCTGTCGGCCGAGGCCTATCGCACCTATCGCGGCTTGGTTTACGAAACCCCCGGTTTCGAGCGCTATTTCTGGGAAGCGACGG
>JBAVMB010000239.1:0-3289 GCA_049689615.1 Allostellaceae bacterium | reverse complement strand
ACTTGAGGGCGTTAATCAGATTTACAATCAACTGATCGCGACCAAATTGGCAGGCCGAGTTCGGGCCGACCCTGAGCAGGCGATACGATTGGCGCAACGCCTTCAGGCCCAACTGCAAAATAGAATTTCCGTCATAAAGACAGGCGGCTGCCAAAAAATTAGTTCGGACGATGTCTTAACATTCGTGAACTCGCTTCAAGTGATCTACGCGTCACGGTTTGTTATGTCCAAAGCGGCAGACTTCGCTTTGGCTGAACGGATGATCCTGGATAATGAAAAGTACCGTAGTGGGATCAAGCCGAAATTGGACTAAGGCCGTCGCAAAACGTCACTGCACCACGATCCGCGGCGCTTTGCGCTCGGTCGCGCCGCTGAGCTTCTCCCAAATCCGCGTCGCGATCTGCTTGTAGACCTGGGCGTGTGGGCTGTCTGCATCGCTTACCCCGCTCGCGGGAAGTGGCGCTCGAGATGCGCCGCACAGGAGTCGATGGCGGCGATGAATCCGTCGGCGAGAGCGCCCGCCTTGGCCGCGGTCACGAACCGATCGACGATCGTCTGCCATTCGGCTTCGCCGACGCGCGCATGCAGCGCGGCGTCCGCAAGGATCTCGACGTATCGCTCGCCCAGCGATACGAAGAACAACATGCCGTGCGGATGGTCCTTTTGCGCAAGAATGCGCGCGGCGAATTCCAGATGGGCGAGTTGGTGCGCGCGGGCATGTTTGATCCTGCGCGGCACGAGCCGGAGCCGGAACGGCAACCATTCGAAGGCAAGCGACAACCCCACGAAAATTGCACCTTCGCCGAGAAATCCGGTCGCAAACGGCAGATTCGGTAGCACCGCTGCTGCAAAGCCAGCGGCGGTCAGTGTGACGATCGCCGCCAAAAGCACCGGGTAGAGGCGATATCGGTCGCTCATCGGAACAATGACGAGCGCGAAATGCGCGTGTGTCCGAGCCGCCACGGCAGCGGTCGCCATCTCGATCCGCTTTGATTCGTCCGGCGTCAATCGTCGCATCGCGCTCACCATCCGCCCGAAGCGCCGCCGCCGCCGAAAGAGCCGCCGCCTGAAAATCCACCGCCGGAGAATCCGCCGCCGAACCCAGTGCCGCCATAAAATCCGCCGCGCCCTCCCCACGGTCCCATCGGCAGGAAGAATAGCGGCCAAAAGAATCCGCGAATCAGGACAAAGAAGACGAGAAACGCGAGCCAGATCAGGAGCCCGGCCGGCACCGAGCCGCCGCCATGTTCGGCCGGAACGGCCTGCGTGACCTGAACGCCGCCGAGCACATCGAGGATCGCGGCAGTGCCGGCGAGCACGCCGGCGTCATAGTCGCCGCGTCGGAACGCGGGAAGAATTGCCCGCTCGATGATGATCCGGCTTTGCGCGTCTGTCAGTTGGCCTTCGAGGCCATACCCCACTTCGATGCGCGCGCGGCGATCGTTCGGCGCAATCAACAAGATGGCGCCGTTGTCTTTGCCCTTCTGGCCGATGCCCCAATGGCGGCCAAGCTGATAGCCGTAATCCTCGATCGTATCGCCTTGAAGCGACTTGAGCGTGACGACAACCACCTGGTTGCCGGTCTTCTGCTCTTCTTGCGCCAGCATGGCGGCCAGCCGCTCACGCGTCGCCGGCGACAATATGCCTGCGTCGTCAACGACACGGCCTGTCAGTTGGGGAAAGGTTGGGTCGGCCGCACTCTGTGTCAGAAATCCGCACAGCAAGACAGCCACGCCGAGCGCGATGCGCGCGGCCAACGAAGTGCTTCGGGCGAGATGCATCAGAACTTGACTTGCGGAACCTGGGTCGCCTGATCCGGTATGGTGAAGGTTTCCTTCACCTTGGCATCCGGATAGAGCCATGCGGCGATCCAGCGTCCTGGAATCGTGCGCAGCGTCGTGTTGTACGTCTGGACTGCCTGGATGTAGTCGCGTCGCGCAACCGCGATCCGGTTCTCGGTGCCTTCGAGCTGCGACTGCAAGGCGAGGAAATTCTGATTCGATTTGAGGTCGGGATACGCTTCGGTCACGGCAAGCAAGCGCGACAAGGCGCCCGTCAGGGTGGCTTGGCTCTGCTCGAACTGGTGAAACGCCTGCGGATTATTCAATACGTCTGGCGGCAAAGCGGTCGTCGTTTGCGTCGCCTTGGCGCGCGCCTCGGTTACCTCGGTCAAGACGCGTTGTTCTTGCTGCGCGTAGCCCTTGACCGTCTCGACGAGATTCGGAATCAGGTCGGCGCGCCGTTGATATTGGTTGAGAACCTGACTCCATGCCGCTTTGACCGCCTCATCCTGGCGCGGAACGTCATTGACCCCACAGCCCGTCAAGATCAAGCCGACCAGTGCAAACAGAACGCCACGGCCTGCTGTGCGGATAAATGATGAACGTCTTGCCACGGCTCCCCTCCGTCTTCCGCAACTGCTACTGCACCACGATCCGCGGCGCTTTGCGCTCGGTCGCGCCGCTGAGCTTCTCCCAAATTCGCGTCGCGATCTGCTTGTAGACCTGGGCGTGCGGGCTGTCGGGCTGGCTGACCACGATCGGCCGGCCACTGTCCGAGGTCTCGCGGATCGCCACGTCGAGCGGCAGCTCGCCCAAAAATTCCGTACCGAGCTTCTCGGCCTCCTTGCGCGCGCCGCCGTGACTGAAAATCTCGGTGCGCTCGCCGCAATGCGGACAGAGGAAATAGCTCATGTTCTCGATGAAGCCGAGAACCGGGACGTTCACTTTGCGGAACATGTTGAGGCCTTTGCGCGCGTCCATCAGCGCGATGTCCTGCGGCGTCGAGACGATCACCGCGCCGGCCAATGGCACCTGCTGCGCCATGGTGAGCTGCGCGTCACCGGTGCCGGGCGGCATGTCCACCACCATCACGTCGAGCTCGCCCCAATTGACGTCGCGCAGCATTTGACTGAGAGCGCTCTGGACCATGGGCCCGCGCCAGATCATCGGCGTATCTTCGGCAACCAGGAATCCCATCGACATGCAGGTGACGCCATGGTTGCGCATCGGCTCGAGGCTCTTGCCGTCGCGCGACGTCGGCTTGCCGGCGATTCCGAGCATGCGCGGCATCGACGGGCCATAGATATCGGCGTCGAGCACGCCGACCTTGCGGCCAATCGCCGCCAGCGCCAGCGCGAGGTTGGCCGCGGTCGTCGATTTGCCGACGCCGCCTTTGCCCGATGCGACCGCGATGATGAATTTGACGCCCGGCACCGCCGGCTTCTCGGCTTGCGGCGCGCCATGCGCATGGCCGTGACCGGGCGCCGGCTGCGGCGTGCCGTGCATCG
>JBAVMB010000238.1:0-5432 GCA_049689615.1 Allostellaceae bacterium | reverse complement strand
GTTGCTTGGCCAGCGACGCCGCGGCATCGGGCGACGGCGTCAGTATGTCGATCGTATACGGCGTGTTCATCGGATCCGACATCAGGTCGTTCAGCGTCGCGACGGATTCCGACTTCTGATCCTGCAGATCGAGCGGATTGAAATCGAACCGGATGCGCGGCACGGTCGCGAGGCAGGCGACGGCAACGATCGCCGCACCGGCCAGCACCATGCCGCGTCGCCGTATCAGCAGGCGGTCCGCCGCGCGAGCCCAAGCAAAGCCGACGGCGCGCGGCTCGCCGCGTGGGTGCAGCAAGGCGACCAGCGCTGGCAGTAGTGTCAGGTTGAGCACCAAGGCGATGATCATGCCGACGCCCGCGATCCAGCCGAGTTCGGAAACGCCGCTGTAGTCCGTCGGGATGAACGAGAAAAAGCCGACGCCAGCAGCCAACGCGGCAACCGCCATCGCCCGGCCGATGCCGCGTGCGGCACGGGTCAATGCTTCGGTCAGGTCACCGACGCGATAGCGTTCGTCGCGATAGCGGACACTGAACTGGATGCCAAGGTCGACCGAAATGCCAACGAACAGGACCGCAAATGCCACCGAGATCGGATTGAACGGCCCGATCACTAACACGGCAAAGGCTGTGGTCAGGGCGAGCCCGACTGTCAGCGTGACTATGATGGCTGCGAAGATACGCAGTGACCGGAGGGCGAGTAGCAGCCACAGGCAGAGCAGGCCGAGGGACAGCGCGGTCGAAAATCCGGCACCCTTCGCGAGCGTCGCTAGCTGGTCGTCATTGAGGGCAACCGATCCGGTGACGCGAACGCGCACGCCGCGAGCGGGCGTCAAGCCGAGATCGGAAGCGGCGTTACGCACCGCGTCGATTGCGTTCGCGCCTGGAGCGAGCGATTGGTAATCGAGCACCGGCTGCGTCAGCACGATCCGGCGTAAATCTTCGGGCGCCGGCACGGTGTTGCTCAGCATCGTTTGCCAAGACAACGGCGCATAGTCGCCAGCCAGAGTGCTTTCGGCGACGCGTTGAACGCCGTGCAAGGCGGCGGCGATATCGCGCGGCTGCACCGCGCCTTGCTGCACACCTTGCGCCATCAGCCCGACGATGCCGAAAACGCCGCGGAGGCTGGGATCAGCGGCTAGGGTGCCGAGAAACGGCTGCGCCGCGATCATTTGGTTGGCGTAATCTTGCACCTGCGCTTTCGGCAGGAAGAGCAGGCCGTTCTGGCGGAAGAACTTGTTGAGGTCGGGAAGACGGACGTCGCGAAATAGCGCCGGCTCGCTGCGTAGTTTGTCGGCCAGCGCGATGGCGGCGTCTTCCGTCTGGTCCGGCGTCTTGCCGTCGACCACGATTACCAACAGATCCACCTTCTGCGGAAACGCCTTATCCATCTGCTGCGCGAGCTGGCGCCACCGCAGGTTTGGCGAGATCAGCTTGTCGAGATCGGTGTCGACCGCAATCCGGCTCGCGGCATAGAACCCCGACGCGATCGCCAGCGCAAGCGCCGCCGCGATAACGACGACGGCGTGCGCGCGCGACCATTCGACGATTCGGGCGATGACACGGCCCATCATGGAAGAGCGCTCAGTGAAATGGCCGGCGGCCGGCGTAACAGGAACGGCGTCATCGGCGTTCTATGATGCGCCGCCGGTGCCGGCTCGCTTAAAACCCGAATCCCATGCGCACGCCCATATTCGTGAGGCCCGGGTTGTGCTGCGTGAGATTGGCATCGGAGATATAATTGAAAAAGAGCGACAGGTTGGAGCGCCATGTTAAGCGATAACCGAGATCAAGCTCTTCATGGAGTAGAATCCGCGAACCGAGGCTCTTGTAGTCGCGCGTCTCGGGGCTCGCCTGATTGGGCCCAGTGTGTGCGGCACCGCAGAAACCAAGTTCCCAAAAGAATCTGTCACCCGAGTGGGACGAGTCGTGCAAAGAATCACCGTCTCATGCCAAGCCGAAATAGCCGTAGCTATTTTTGACCTCGGTATTGACCGTGACGCCAAGATTCGGTCGTGGCGTCCAGAGCCAGCCGAAAAAGCTCGGCGACGTAAACAGAACCTCCTCATAGACGTCGACGCAGCATTCCTTGTGATCGCCGCCGATCGGAACGTTATCGTCCAGCACGCCCAGCTTCATTTCATCAACGATGCTAGCGTTGGCTTGGGCCGCAATCAGGAGGAGCGTCAGACCCGCGATCGCGATCCAGCCGACAATTCTCCCCCCGCATGCCCATCTTCCGGATGTTCCGCTTTTTCCGATCGGCGCGTTACTTTGGCCAAAAACCTCTGATTTGCCAAGTGATTCCGGCGCCGTCGGCTCGGCGCGTCAGCCCGGCGTCAGCATAGCCGGCGCATCGGCCAAGCGTCTGCCACGGCGCATCTCGCGTTCGAGTTTGGCCAGCACATCTGGCAGCGTGCTGCCGGCAGCCAGCCATGCGCGCCGGTGAAGCAGCGTGTAGGTGCCGTGACGCGATTCTTCCGGCGCGCTTTTGACAACGGTGAATAGCGGACTTTCGAGGCTGTGCCGGAAGATCGAAAAGCTGGCTGCGCCTTCGCGCTGGTCGATCGCGTAATCGCGCCAGACGCCACGCATCACCTCGCGGCTGTAAATTTGCAGCAGCTGGTCGAGTTCAGCGCGGCTGAAGAAAACGCGTCGCTGCCGGCGGTGATCGCTGAGGCGGGTGACAGTAGCCATCGGCAGGCGTGGCGGCGGTTCGCGGAGGCGGGGCATGTTCCGTGCGTCAGTCTTTCCCATTTCGCGGGCGGAATCCAGCAGGTCCGCCGCGTCGTTATGGCTTGGAAAAGGCCATGTCCGGGGTTTGCAGGAACCCCATCAAGGCGTTATGGTACCGGGCATTTTTCGCGGGTTGGGGCCGGGTTTTGAGCGACATCTTCCGGGAAATCGACGAGGAACTCCGCAAGGAGAACCTCGCGAAACTATGGGCGCGTCACGGCCGGTGGGTGATTGTCGCGGCTGTGCTTGTCGTCGTCGCCACAGCTGTCGGCGTCGGTTGGCGGCAATACCGCGAACAGCGCAGCGCCGCGGACGGAGCGCGCTTCGCGGCGGCTCTCGACCTCGTCCGTGACGGCAAGGATAAGGACGCCGTCGATGCGTTCGCCGCCATCGCGCAGCACGCGGGCGCAGGCCACGCGATGCTGGCGCGTCTCGAGGAGGCGGCGGTCAAAGGGCGGACCGGCGACGTCGCCGGCGCGCTGACAATTTATGATCAGATGGCCGGCGATACGTCGGTCGATCCAGTATATCGTGCCGCGGCAACGCTGCTTGCAGCGAGTGCGGCGCTCGACAAGGGCGACGCTGCGGGCGCAATTCGGCGCCTGAAGCCGCTGACCGATGGCACCAGCCCCTGGCATCCCTTTGCCATCGAATTGACGGGCTTCGCCCAACTCAAGGCCGGCGACAGCACCGACGCACGCAGGAGTTTCCAGCAGCTCGCGGATGACCCGAATGCGCCGCCGGGCGCGCGGCAACGCGCCGCGCAGATGATTGCGGCCCTGGGTCCATGAAATTTCGCGGTGCAACCGGCGTCGCGCTCGCGGCGGGCCTGGTGCTTGCAAGCTGCGGCGGCAGCAAGAAAGTTCATCTCGAAGGTACGCGCATCTCCGTTCTTGAGCTCGAAAAGACTCTGACGCCGGATCCCAAGCTCGAGGCGACACCGATTACTTTGCCGGTGCCGTTCAACAATCCGGCGTGGCCGGGCGCCGGCGGCTATTCCAATCATGCGATGTACCACCTTGCGCTCGCACCGGCCATCAGCCGCACCTGGAAGGCGGGTGTCGGCGAGGGCGCTTGGCGCTATGGCCGCGTTACCGCGCAGCCGGTCGTCGCTGACGGTCGTGTCTATGCGGCGGACGCCAACGACGTTGTCTCGGCCTTCGATGTGAAGAGCGGGGACCGCATCTGGCGCTTCGATCCGCAGCCGAAGGATGCCGATACGCCGATGTTCGGCGGCGGCATCGCCTATGCCGACGGCCGCATCTTTATCGCCACCGGCTACGCTCAGGTGGTTGCCGTCGACGCGGCAACCGGCAAGGAGATCTGGCGCCAGAATTTGGCGAGTCCGGCGCATGGGCCGCCGACTGCTGCCGCTGGCCGCGTCTTCGCCATCACCGTCGATAACGAACTTGAGGTGCTCGCGGCGTCCGATGGTCACCGGCTATGGACGCACAACGGCCTGCCGGAACCCACCGATCTGCTGGTCGGTGCGAGCCCAGCGGTTCAGGGCGATACGGTGATCGTGCCGTATTCTTCGGGCGAGCTTTACGCGCTGCGCGTCGAAAACGGCCGGCCGGTGTGGTCCGACAATCTCGCAACCTCGCGGCCGCTCGGCGCGTTGTCGTCTCTCGCCGACATTCGCGGCCAGCCGGTGATCGATCGCGACCGCGTCTTCGCGATCAGCCACTCCGGCATCCTGGTGGCGATCGACCTGCGCACGGGCGACCGGGTCTGGGAGCAGGATATCGGAGGCACGCACATGCCATGGGTGGCCGGCGACTATATCTATGTGCTGGCGAACGACCGCGACCTGGTGTGTCTGTTGCGTTCTGACGGTCACGTCCGTTGGGTGCGGCCGTTGCCGCGTTATGAGGATGAGCAAGAAAAGAAGAGTCCGCTACGCTGGTCGGGGCCGGTGCTGGCGGGCAATCGTCTGGTGGTGATTTCGTCCGACGGCGAGGCGTTCTCGATCTCGCCCTACACCGGGCAGCCACTCGGCCGCGTCAAGTTTTCGGACGGCGTCTATCTCGATCCGGTGGTGGCTGGCGCGACGCTCTACGTCATCACCAACGAGGCCGATCTGGTCGCTTTGCGGTGATGGTCGAACCGCAATGTCGCTGTCTGTCGCTATCGTCGGCCGCCCCAATGTCGGCAAATCGACGTTGTTCAATCGCCTGGCGGGACGCAAGACGGCCTTGGTCGCGGGTGAAGCCGGGCTGACGCGCGACCGCCGCGAGGCGAACGTCGAATTTGCCGGGCTGAGCCTGAAATTGATCGATACCGCCGGCATGGAAACAGTGGTGCGGGGCGACATGGCAGCCCGGCTGCGCGCCCAAACCGAAAAAGCATTGGCAACCGCCGACGTTGCGATGTTCGTGATCGACGCACGCGAAGGTGTGACCGCGCTCGATCGCGATGTCGCCCGCTGGTTGCGCCGACAAGGCAAACCGGTGGTCCTCGTTGCCAACAAGACCGAAGGCCGTGCGCCGTCCGGTCTGGCTGAGTCCTTCGAACTTGGTCTTGGTGAGCCCGTGCCAGTGTCAGCCGAGCATGGCGAGGGATTGTCGGCGCTCTACGATGCGCTGTTGCCGTACGCGCCGGTCAAGGTCGGCGAGGAGGCCGCCAAGGCACCACCGAAAGTCGCGTCGGCGTTGCAGCTCGCCATCGTTGGCCGTCCCAATGTCGGCAAATCGACGCTGG
>JBAVMB010000237.1:0-1506 GCA_049689615.1 Allostellaceae bacterium | reverse complement strand
GCGCCGCGCCACAATTCGATACCGTGGTAATGGGGCCGATGTTCGAGCATGTCGCGGGCCGTTTCGACGGCATCCTGATCTTCCCAGCACTCGATCATCTCGTCCGATCGGACAGCGCCGGTCGAATCCAGAAAAAAGCATCGGTACTGGATCATGTTCGCCATTGCGAGCCCCCTCGCGGCATCAAACCAAGGCACGGCCCTGGCGCCGGGAACCGAAGACTCGCGTATCGCGTTTCGCCAGCGTCAATGAATTGAGCGGTGTTGTTACAGTTCCTTGACCGCCGACAGTGACGGTCACCTACATAAGCCTCCGGTTCCGCTCAAATTGTGTGGCCCGGCGCGGGTGGCGTCAATTCAGCCGCTACCTGAGGCACCCAAGGGAATCTACTGAGACTCGGGCAGAATGAGAGCGCCTGGAAGACTCTCTATTTCTCGGGCGAAACTAAGCCGTGGCGGATCGCGTAACGAACGAGGCCGGCGACATCGTGAATGTCGAGGCGTTCCATTAGGCTAGCCCGATGAGATTCGATCGTTTTGACGCTCGCTTCGAGCAACTGGGCGATTTGCTTGGATGATTTGCCTTCGGCAATCAGCTGAAGAATTTCACGCTGCCGCGGTGTCAAAAGGTCCAGCGAATTCGCCTGGCCCTCGGCGCGATTAAGGTAAACGTCGATTACATGTTTCGAGATCGCCGGGCTGAGAAAGATTTCACCCCGCGCCACCGCTTCGATCGCCATTTCGAGCTCGCGCGGCGCCGAACCTTTGAGAACATAACCCGAGGCGCCGGCCCGAAGTGCTTGCAGCACATGGCTCTCGTCCGAATGCATCGACAGCATGACGACGCGCACCTGAGGCTGGTCTTTGACCAAGCGGCGCGTCGCCTCGAGCCCATTGAGACCCGGCATGGCGATATCCATGAGCACAACGTTGGGACGCAGCTTGCCCGCATGCTCGAGCGCCTCGCGCCCGTCGCCGGCTTCACCGACGACCTCGATGCCCGGGAATTCGCCGATCAACGATTTCAAGCTGGCGCGAATGAGCAGATGGTCGTCGCACAGCAGGATGCGGATCGGGTTCATCATTTCAGACCGACCTTAACTGGCGCCGCGCGAATTTTCGGCAACCGCCGTCACAGCATGCACAAGTGACATCCGGCTCCGGCGCGAGCAAGGTTAAATTATGCAGATCGGCCATTGCACTCGTGCGGCACGGGCCGGGCGCAGAACCGGCGGCCCGTCCGGCCACAATCGGCCTGAAAACCAGTGACTTAGGTGCGGGTTTTTCCCTTGCCAATTCAGGTTTTTCCCGATGAGTCGAAGACACCGTAAAGCCTAAACTCATGCTCAATCCGCTGGCGCCTACTGCCGGGCGGTCATCGCTTGGCATCGGCATAATAGGCCAGGAACCGCGACCTACCTGGGCCTGTCTGCCGGACGATACCAAGGCGCGGAGCGGCCGAGCGCCGTGACACGTCGAGGCGTGGCATCATATTGCGATTTGATGA
>JBAVMB010000236.1:0-3869 GCA_049689615.1 Allostellaceae bacterium | reverse complement strand
GCGTCGTCGCGGGTGTCGGAAACCGTCAGGACGGCGATGTTGACCGGAACAAACGGTCGCTTGTCATCGATTGTCGGCGACACGGCGTTCACCGCTATCGTGCATATCGAAAGCGGTATAGATCGGCCAATGGCCCTCGGCAAGCGCATCGAGGTCGGGCGTTGGTTGGCCGAGACGCAGGCGATAGATCCAGTAGTTCGCCATCACGCGCTCGGTGAAGGCGCGCGATTCCGCAACCGGGAAGGTTTCGAGGAACAACAGCGGATCGGCGCGATAATCGGCCATTGCGGTCTTCCGCCGCTCAACCGCGCCTGGGCCGCCATTATAGGCGAGCGCGAAGAACAGCAGATTGCCGCGGATATGGTCGTTCTGCAGCAGCGTGCGGATATATTCCTGCGCCAGCATCATATTGGTTGCCGGATCGGCCAGCTGCTCGCGTTCGCCGCGGCGATCGCCGACGCCCTGTCCCAGTTGCATGGCCATCGATCGTGCAGTTGCCGGCATCAGCTGCATCAGGCCGCGGGCACCGGCGTTGCTCACGACGTGCGGCGCAAATTTCGATTCCTGCCGCATGACTCCGAACAACAGGGCCCGGTCGACGGTGAAGCCGCCGCGCGGCATCCAGCGCGGGATTGGATAGAGCGCCCGGTCGTAATCCTGGCCGTCGCGGCGCGCGACAATCGCGCCCAACTGCAGGCTCAGCGCCGGCAGATTGGCGTGATCGGCAAGCGCGATCGCTGCCTGCATCGCCTGGGTCGAGCCACGCGCAGCCATCAGACGGAGTTCGGCGGCGGCGGCGTTCTGGTCGCCGATCTCGAGCTCGGCCACTGCGCGTCGTCCGGCCGCGACACCGGTCATGATACCGGCGTCGAGGCCAGTGAAGGGCGCGTCAGCAAAATTGAAATCGGTATCGACGCCGAGCAGCCGACGGGCGAGCAGTCCATAGAAGGTGTGCGGATGGTTGGCAGCCAGGCCGAGCCAACGGGCGACATCCGCCGGATGGTGCGAACGAAGCTCAACGCGCGCGGTCCAAAATGCCGCCGCCGAGACCGTCCAGGGCGATTGAGCCGCTGCGGTCGCAAGCGTCGAGAAGGCCTTGCGCGCTTCATCGAGGTGGCCGTCGCGCCACGCCGTTAATCCCGCCCGCCACAAACCGTTGGTCGAACCGCCGGCATCCGCATCGGCGTGGACCGGGTGCGGGTCGAGGTCGCCATCCGCCAGCGACAACGCGGCGAGCGCGTTGGCCGAGGGCTTAGGCGGCTTGGCACCTTCGGGCGCGCGTTTCAGCGCCAGATTATAGATACGGCCGGCTTCCGGCTGGTCACCATAGGCATCGAGCCAGGCGGCGAGTTCGACGTAGCTCGCCCGGTAACGTGGATGGATGTAGCGCTGGGCGAGGACATGGCCGAGCAGCAGCCGATCCTTGAGCGAGACGATCTCACGATCGGCCGCCTGCCATTGGCCCATGCGCTGCTGCAGTTCGATCAACCTATAGCGTTCGGCGTCTGCCCCATTCAATACGTAGGGCAGATCGTTATCGCTGCGGAGATCACTTGGAGGCGTCAGCGCGGCGAGTTCGAATTCGCCGCTGAGATCACCTGCTGCCGCGTTATGGAAGGCGAACAATGCTGCTGAAAATACCGCAATAACAAACAGCGCAGCGTAAGTCTTGCTCGACCGTCGCCTACGTTCCCAGCCGCTCATTCGGCAGGCCTTAAACTATCTTGCGGGCAAAAGGCAAGTCAAAATTTTATAAAGTTTTGTAGCCTGCCAACTGCATTTATACCACGGTTAAAACTTCTACAACGTGACCGCGTATTACTTATCTGAATTCATCCTATACTGTATCGCCAAGAGATCGCGCCAGGATTCACTTTTATGTGCAGGTGCGCGCAAAAGAAAAGACGGGTGATACGTTGCCAGCGCTGGTACCGGTCCGAGGTCTGGCACCATGAGGTCGAACCACCGTCCGCGCAGGCGCGTAATCCCGTCGTTGCGGTTAAGCAGGGCCACGGTGGCGGTTCCACCGCACAAAACCACGACTTTCGGTCGTTTCAGGGCGATGTGGCGCCAGACGAAGGGCAGGCAGATCGCGGTTTCCTCGGGCGTCGGCTTGCGGTTACCGGGCGGCCGCCAGAACAGGACGTTTGTGATATAGGCGTTCTCCGTCCGCCGGACGCCGATGGTCGCGAGCATCCGATCGAGCAGCTGGCCGCTCCGTCCGACGAACGGCAGGCCGATCCGGTCCTCGTCGGCGCCGGGTGCTTCTCCGATCAGCATTAACGGCGCGTCCGGGTTACCGTCGGCGAAGACGGTATGGGTCGCGGTCCGTCGTAAGGAACATCCATCGAACGATTCAACCGCCGCCCGT
Source organism: Allostellaceae bacterium (assembly GCA_049689615.1). GTDB lineage: Bacteria > Pseudomonadota > Alphaproteobacteria > ATCC43930 > CGMCC-115725 > REEB95. The sequence continues at coordinate 1,498 of JBAVMB010000236.1, read as the reverse complement.
AGCGCAGCGAGATCCTTGGCAGAGTCCGCCAGCTCCTTGGCACTCGCCAGCATGGCGCTCTGCGGTACCGTCGCCGCCGGCGTAGCCGACATGGGTGCCGCCGCGGTTGCCGGCCGTGGCCGATTGACCGGCCTCGGCTTCGATTGCGTCCGGTCGCGTGACGCATTGAGCACGGCGTCGTCCGCGCCCATCGCGGTCTGCCATTCGAGAAGCCGCAACAGCGCGGCGCGATCCTGCATCTGGTGAGCCTAGCATCGCTGGTTCTTTGGACACCACCGGCTATAGTCGCGCCGATGCAGCGCGAGCGCATGGAATACGACGTGCTGATCGTCGGCGCCGGCCCTGCGGGTCTTGCTGCCGCCATCCGGCTGAAGCACTTGCGACCGGCGGCTTCCGTTTGCATCATCGAGAAGGGATCGGAGGTCGGCGCCCATATCCTGTCCGGCGCGGTGTTCGAGCCCCGCGCACTCGACGAGCTGCTGCCCGACTGGCGCGACCGCGGCGCGCCGCTGCTGACGCCGGCGACCGACGACCGGTTCATGCTGCTCACGCGGCAACGCGCCTGGGGTTTGCCGACACCACCGTCGATGCGCAATCACGGCAATTACATCATCAGCCTCGGCAATCTTTGCCGTTGGCTGGCCAAGCAAGCAGAGGCTGCGGGCGTCGAGATCTATGCCGGCTTTGCCGGCGCCGAGGTGCTGTATGACGCGGACGGTGCTGTCGCTGGCGTTGCCACGGGCGCCATGGGCATCGGCAAGGACGGCAAGCCGACAGCGGAATTCCAGCCCGGTGTTGAATTGCGCGCCAAGGTTACGTTGTTCGCCGAAGGCTGCCGCGGTTCACTTGCCAAAGCGCTCGAAGAGCGATTCAACCTCCGGGCCGGTTGCGAGCCGCAAACCTACGGCATCGGCATCAAGGAGCTATGGGAAATCACCGCCGAGCGCCACCATGCCGGCCGCGTCATTCACACGGTCGGCTGGCCGCTCGATGCGCAGACCTATGGCGGTTCGTTCCTCTACTACCTCGAGAACAATCAGGTTGCGGTCGGCTTTGTCGTCGGCCTCGACTACGCCAATCCGTTTCTCAATCCGTTCGAGGAGTTTCAACGCTTCAAGATGCATCCGACTATCCGGCCGATCCTGGCCGGCGGCCGCCGCATCGCCTACGGTGCGCGCGCGCTCAACGAGGGCGGATTCCAATCCATCCCCTCGCTAAGTGTTCCGGGCGGTCACTTGATTGGCTGCGCCGCTGGCTTTCTCAACGTGCCGAAGATCAAGGGCAGTCACACGGCAATGAAGTCGGGGATGGTCGCGGCCGAAGCCGTGGCGCGGCAGCTGGCCGGCGAGACAGCCGATTTCCGCGGTGCGCTGGCGGCGTCATGGGTTTGGCCCGAGTTGCGCGCCGTGCGCAATATCCGGCCCGGATTTCGCTGGGGCCTGTGGGCCGGTCTCGCATATGCCGCTTTCGACACTTACATTCTGCGTGGACATGCACC
>JBAVMB010000235.1:0-7405 GCA_049689615.1 Allostellaceae bacterium | reverse complement strand
CCCGCGCCGACGATGCGGACAACGCAAAAGGGATTACGGCAATGGCGGCGAGCCAGGGCTTCATCGTCTCTCGGTCCGATTGGGCGCGCTAGGGGGCCAGCTTGCGCAGGACCGTGCAAGTCCCGCTTTTGAGACGTGTGTGCATATCCGCGCACACACGATACGAAAATCGTATGTCGAGCCGGCTTCACGATTGCGTTAGATTCAGCCGATCGGGCCTGCGACGTGTGCGGCGAATCCTGGCCGCTGCTGCAGCCGCTGGTACCATTTGGTTAAAGCCGGCATCTCGGGCCGTTCGATCGGGTAATGGAACCAGCGATGCGCCCAGATGCCGACACCGATATCGGCGAGAGTGAACGTGTTCTCCGCCAGATAATCCTGTCCCGCGAGCTGATGTTCGACCATCTCCCACAGCGCAACCGCCTCGATGCGATAACGCGTCAGCATCGGAAAATCACGCTGCGGCTCCGGCGTGCGGTAATAGCCCCGCATGAGTCCCGCGAGCGGCGCATTGAGGCGCGACAGCTGCCAGTCCATCCAACGTTCGACATAGCTGCGGCGCGCTGGATCGGCCGGATGCAGTGCAGCTCCGCCATACACGGCGCATAGATAGCGCATGATTGTGTTGGATTCCCAGATCACCAGCTCGCCGTCCTGGACTGTCGGCACGAGACCGTTGGGATTCATCGTGCGGTAAGCCGGCGCGTCGTTGCCGCCGAACTCGCCGCCCCAATCGAGCCGTTCGTACTCGATGCCAAGATCGGTGCACACCCACAGCACTTTCTGGACGTTGGACGACGTCTTCCGTCCCCAGATCGTTAATATGTCCCCCTCCCCCTGCGCGGTCCTATCCGCTCCGTCAGTCGAGCAGCCCGAGCTCAAGCTTAGCTTCTTCGGACATCCGGTTCTTATCCCACGGCGGCGTCCAGACCAATTTGACGCGCACGTCCTGCACGCCAGGCACTGCCGAAACCGCGTCGCGCACTTGGCCCGGCAATGCACCGGCGACCGGACAAGCCGGCGTCGTCAGCGTCATCTCTATATAGACGACGCCGTCCTTGTTGACGATCAACTCGTAGATGAGGCCGAGATCGACGAGGTTCACCGGAATTTCGGGATCGCGCACGGTCTTGAGCGCTTCGAGCACCTGTTCGCGCAACGCCGGATCGCCCGCGTCAGGCGCCGGCCGCTCGACCTCTTCCATCGCGGCGGTGTCTTCCGCGTCGTCGCGCAGGAATTCGAACGGATCGTGGCTGGTCTGTTCGCTACTCACCGCCTACTCCGTCTTCACCATCGCGGCGCTTGCGCCAGCCGCTGTGCCATTTTTCAGCGCGGCCTCGAATGCGTGCCACGCCAGCGTCGCGCACTTGACCCGCGTCGGGTAGGCGCGCACGCCTTCGAGCGGCGCCAGGCGCTCCATGTCCTCCGCGAGTGCGTCAGGCAGTGGTGGCGGCGTTTTGCCAGTCACTTCGGCATGGAAGCCTTTGAACAGCGCATCGGCTTCGGCCAACGTCTTGCCCTTCAAGACTTCGGTCATCAACGATGCCGAAGCGGTCGAGATTGCGCAGCCGCGGCCATCGAAGCTGACGTCTTTGATCCGGTCGCCGTCGAGCTCGAGATAGACAGTGACCCGGTCGCCGCATAGCGGATTGTGGCCGTGCGCGAGATTGGTCGCGTGCGCGAGCGCGTGGAAATTCCGCGGATGGCGTCCGTGATCGAGGATGATGTCCTGGTAAAGCTCGCGCGCGTCCATGGTCCTCACGCAAACAGTCTCTGCGCAGCGGTCAGCGCCGCGGCCAGCGCGTCGATGTCTTGCGCGTCGTTGTAGATGCCGAGCGACGCCCGCGTCGTGCCGGCGAGGTTGAGCTTGTCCATCAGCGGCTGGGCGCAGTGATGCCCGGCACGGATTGCGACATGGTGCTGATCGAGCACCGTTGCCAAGTCGTGCGGATGCACGCCCTGCACGTCAACCGATAAGATACCGAGGCGGCGCTGTCCCGCCGGCACCAGCCGGATACCCGGCAGGCACGACAGTTTGTCGACGCCGTAGCCGGTCAACTCCTCTTCGTGCGTCGAAATCGCATCGCGGCCAATCGCTTCGACATAATCGAGTGCGATCGCCAAACCGATTGCACCGGAAATGTGAGGCGTACCCGCTTCGAAACGATGCGGCGGCTTCTGGAACGTCGTCTTCTCGAAAGTGACCTGCTCGATCATGTCGCCGCCGCCTTGCCACGGCGGCATGCTGTCGAGGATCGCGCCCTTGGCATAGAGCACGCCGATACCGGTCGGGCCGTAAATCTTGTGGCCGGAGAAGACATAGAAATCGCAGTCGAGCGCGCGGACATCGACCGGCATCCGCGGCGCCGCCTGGCAGCCGTCGACCAGAACCTTGGCGCCGCGCCTGTGCGCCAAGCGAACGATCGCTTCGACGGGCACCATCGCGCCGGTCGCATTGGCGAGCTGCGTCACAGCCACGAGCTTCGTCCGCGACGACAACCGCGCCTCGAACGCCGCCAGGTCGAGCCCGCCCGATGCATCGATCGGCGCGACGACGAGCTTTAGGCCGGTGCGCTCGCGGATCAGCTGCCACGGCACGATGTTGGCGTGATGCTCGAGCTCGGTAATCAGCACCTCATCGCCGGGCTTGAGGAAGGTCATGCCCCAGGAATAGGCGACGAGATTGATCGCTTCGGTCGCACCGCGGACGAAGACGATTTCGTCGGCCAACGCAGCGTTGAGGAACCGGCGCACCGTTTCACGTGCGCCTTCGAAACGGTCGGACGAGCGCGCCGACAAGCGATAGACGCCGCGATGCACGTTGGCATAATCGCTGCGATAGAACTCGGCGATGCCGTCGATCACCGCGGCCGGCTTTTGCGCCGAGGCCGCGCTGTCGAGAAACACCAAGCCGGGATTGCGGTCGAAGACCGGGAAGTCGCGCTTGATGCGCGCCGGATCGAGCGCGGGCTTCGCGTTCGTCTGCAACGCCGCGCGGTTCATGCGACGCCTCCAGCGAGCCAGCGCGCGACGTGGCGGCCCAGATGCGCGCGCATCGCCGTATCGTCCTCGATGCGTTCGATCACCTCGGCGGCGAACGCTTCGACCAGCATCCGCCGCGCGTCGGCCGGGGGAATGCCGCGGCTTTCGATATAGAACAGCGCCGTTTCGTCGAGATCGCCGACCGTGGCGCCGTGACTGCATTTGACGTCGTCGGCGAGGATTTCGAGCTCAGGCTTGGCGTCGATCGCCGCGCGCGCGCCGAGTAGCAAGTTCTTGCTGAGTTGGTTGGCATCGGTCTTCTGGGCGTGCGGGCGCACGCCGATGGTGCCGAGAAAGACGCCGTGGGCGCGATCGGTGGCAACACTCTTATAGTATTCGCGCGTGACGCAGCGCGGCGTGGCATGATCGACGACGGTCGCGATCGTGCCTTCCTGTTCACCACGCAACAGAGTTGCGCCGAACAGGCCGCATGCCGCACCTTCGCCGTCGAATTTCAGGTGAATGTCGGTGCGCGCGAGGCGGCCACCAAGCGACAGCGTGAAATTCTCGTAGCGTGCGTCACGGCCAAGCTCAACGCGCTGATGGCCGAGATGGATGGCCGCCCCACTCTCATCCTGCAATTTGACGTGGCGCAGCGCAGCGCCGGCACCGACAGCGATCACGCCGACGGCATTGGTCCAATAGGTGCCCTCACCGGCAAAGGTCTCGATGACGGTCGCTCGGCTACCGATATCGAGGAGAATGAGGTTGCGCAGATGCGCCGAGCGGCCGGCGGCGCGGCCGAAATGCACGATTTCGACGGCGCGGTCGAGAACCGCATTCGGTTCGAGCGCCAACACGAAGCCGTCGGTGAAGAGCGCGGCATTGAGCGCGACGAAAGGCTGCGCGCCGAGGGTGTCGGTCTCGCGCAGGGCTCCGTTCAGCAATTCGGGCCGGTCACGCAGCGTCTGCGCGGTCGAACCGAGCCAAACTCCCTCGGGCAGCGCGCCAACGGTGGAGAGCTCCGGCACGAAAGTGCCGTCCACCAACACGATGCGATGCGCCGCTTCGGCATAAATCCAGGGCGCGAGGTCGGCGGCGGTGATCAGGCTGGCGGCGGATGCAGGTGGAAACGACGCCCGCTGCAACGGTTGAAGATCGGTGAAGCGCCACGCTTCCTGCTTGCGCGTCGGCCAGCCGATTTCCGCGAAGCGCTGCATTGCGCCGTCACGGCGCTGCTTGAGCCACGCCGGCTCCGCCGCGCGAGGCCGCGCCTTGAACGCCTCGACATAGGGCTGTATTTCGGCGAGCGCGCTCACGCGGCGTCTCCATAGGCACCGTAGCCGGTCTGCTCGAGTTCGAGCGCCAATTCCTTGCCGCCCGACTTGACAATGCGGCCGCCCGACAAAACGTGCACGCGGTCTGGCACGACGTGCTCCAACAGGCGCTGATAGTGTGTGATCATCACGATCGCGCGTTCCGGCGCGCGTAGCGCGTTGATACCACGCGACACCATCTGCAACGCGTCGATGTCGAGGCCGCTGTCGGTCTCGTCGAGGATGGCGAGCTTGGGTTCGAGCATCGCCATTTGGAAAATCTCGTTGCGCTTCTTCTCGCCGCCGGAGAAGCCGACATTGACGGCTCGCTGGAGCAGATCTTCGCCGAGCTCGAGCAGCTTGAGCTTGGCGCGCACCGCTTTGAGGAACTGACCGGCGTCCATCTCGCTTTCGCCGCGCTGCTTGCGTACGGCATTCAACGCAGCGCGGAGGAAATACATGTTGTTGACGCCTGAAATCTCGACCGGATACTGGAACGCCAGGAAGACGCCGTCGCGCGCGCGTTCGTCCGCCGCCATCGCCAACAGGTCGCGGCCCTGGAACAGCACCTGACCTTCGGTCACTTCGTAGCCCGGCTTGCCCGACAGAACGCCGGCGAGCGTGCTCTTGCCCGAGCCGTTCGGCCCCATGATGGCGTGGACTTCGCCGGGTTTCACCGTGAGATCGATGCCCCTGAGGATCTCGCGGCCCTCGCTGATCCGCGCGTGCAAATTTTTGATTTCAAGCATGTTCAACCCACGCTGCCTTCGAGACTGACCGCCAGCAGTTTCTGTGCCTCGACTGCGAATTCCATCGGCAGCTCTTTCAGCACTTCCTTGCAAAAGCCATTGATGATCAGCGACAGCGCGTCCTCTTTCGACAGGCCGCGCTGCTGGCAATAGAACATCTGTTCGTCGCTGATCTTCGACGTCGTCGCTTCGTGTTCGACCCGTGCAGTCGGATTGCGCGCTGCGATATAGGGCACAGTGTGCGCGCCGCACTGGTCGCCGATCAACAGGCTGTCGCACTGCGTGTAGTTGCGCGCGTTCGCCGCCTTCGGCTGGATGCGGACCAGGCCGCGGTAGGTGTTCTGACCTTTCCCGGCCGAGATGCCCTTGGAAATGATAGTCGAGCGCGTATTGCGGCCGAGATGGATCATCTTGGTGCCGGTGTCGGCCTGCTGGAAGTTGTTGGTGATCGCCACCGAGTAGAACTCGCCGACCGAATCGTCGCCTTCGAGGATGCAGCTCGGATATTTCCAGGTGATCGCCGAGCCGGTCTCGACCTGCGTCCACGAAATCTTGGCGCGCGCGCCGCGGCAGGCGCCTCGCTTGGTGACGAAATTGTAGATGCCGCCCTTGCCCTCGGCGTCGCCGGGATACCAGTTCTGGACCGTCGAGTATTTGATCTCGGCACCTTCAAGCGCGACCAGTTCGACTACCGCGGCGTGCAGCTGATTCTCGTCGCGCTGCGGCGCCGTGCAGCCTTCGAGGTAACTAACATAGGCGCCCTTATCAGCAACGAGCAGCGTGCGCTCGAACTGGCCGCTTTTGGCGGCGTTGATGCGGAAATACGTCGACAGCTCCATCGGGCAACGCACACCCGGCGGGATGTAGGCGAACGAACCGTCGCTGAACACGGCCGAATTGAGCGCCGCGAAGAAATTGTCGCCCTGCGGCACGACCGAGCCGAGATATTTGCGGACCAGGTCCGGATGCTCGTGTACCGCCTCGCCGAATGAGCAGAAGATGATGCCGAGCTCGGCCAGCGTTTTTTTGAAAGTCGTCGCCACCGAGACGCTGTCGAACACTGCGTCGACCGCGACGCCGGCCAATGCCGCACGCTCGTTCAACGGAATGCCGAGTTTCTCGTAGGTCTTGAGCAGTTCGGGATCGACCTCGTCGAGTGACTTGAGCGCATTCTGCCGTTTCGGCGCCGAATAATAGGTTGCAGCCTGATAATCGATCGGCGCGATGCGCACCTTGGCCCAATGCGGGCTGTCCATCTTCTGCCAATGGCGGAAGGATTCCAGCCGCCAGTCGAGCAGCCATCCCGGTTCCTGCTTCTTGGCCGAGATGAAGCGGACTGTGTCCTCGTTGAGGCCCGGCGGTGCGCTCTCGCTCTCGATGTCCGAGACGAAGCCGTATTTATAGCCCTCGCGCAGCGGCGCGAGATTGCGGGCAGCAGCGGTATCGGTCATTGCACCGCTCCCTGCCCGTCTTTCGGACCCGATTTGGGCGGCAGCTTCATCCATTGAGCGAAGATTGCGGCAGGCGTCATCTCGGCGAGCGTCATGCCGGCAAGCGCGGTGCCGACCGCGTCGTTGATCCGCTTCCAATGCGGCTTGGTCGAGCAGAAATCGGTCCGGGTGCAATCCGGCCCGTGGATCGAGCATTGGGTGACGCCGATCGCGCCATCGATCGCGGCGACGACTTCGGCGATCGAGATCGCCGCAGCCGGCCGCGCCAGGCGATAGCCGCCGGCGGCACCGCGGGATGCCGTCACCAGCGCGCCATGCGCCAGCGCCTTGAGCAGCTTGGCGACGGTAGCCCGCGGCAGCCGGGTCTGTTCGGCCAGGGTCGCGGCGTTCATTTGCCGCTCTGGCTCAGCAGCCAACTGGGTCGCGACGATGACGCCGTAATCGGCGAGTTTGCTCAAGATGATCACGCGTTCACCCGTATTTAGGACTGTTCTAGTACTCAATAAGATCGGCACTAAACCCCGGCTTTCAAGCCGAAACAACCCTTATCTGGTCAGGGGCTTGTGACGTGCGGTCGCAGGCGGTAGCGGGCAGCGTTTACCGCGGAATCGAGCGTATGCTTAACGCTACCAAGGCCCATTAACCATATTCTCATATACGAGATTAATTAATCTCTGTGATATATTGGTTTTGAAACATTTTTATTCGGCTCCCTTCATGCATCTTCGCCGTGCCGCCCTGCTCGCGGCAGCCACCCTCGTCCTGGCCGCCACGCCCTCCCTCGCCGACATGGCCATCAAGCTCCGCAATGGCGAGATCATCACCGTGCCGGTCCAGCCGGGCGACATCGAGTCGCTGCGCTTCATTGGGCCCAGTTCCGCCGCCGCGCGGGCACCGGCCGCTGCGG
>JBAVMB010000234.1:0-5449 GCA_049689615.1 Allostellaceae bacterium | reverse complement strand
CCTAGTCGAGCGCGGCATTCCGGTGCTGGGCCATATCGGGTTGCAACCGCAATCGGTCAATGTCATCGGAGGTTTCCGCGCCCAAGGACGCAACGAAGCCGAGGCCGACCGCGTCATGGCCGACGCTCGCGCCATTGCCAAGGCCGGCGCGTTCGCTATCGTCATCGAGGGTACCAACGAGCCGGTGGCGCGCCGCGTTACCGAAGCGATTCACGTGCCGACGATCGGCATCGGCGCCTCACCCGCCTGTGATGGCCAGATCCTGGTCACTGAGGATTTGGTCGGCCTGTCGGACGGGCACAAGCCGCGCTTCGTCAAACGCTATGCCGAATTGAACCCAGCGATCGCGGCGGCGGCGGCGGCTTACGCCGAGGACGTGCGCACGCGCGCCTTTCCGGGTCCGGAACATTGCTACGGCCCGAGCACGATCGAGCGCAGCCCCAAACCGACGGCCTCGCAGCGCCGCTAGGCGCTTAACTGCCGGGCGCGTAGCCTTTCGCCATCATGCACCGGGATACAATGTCGGACGACTGCGTCTGATTCTGCGCGGCATAAGTTTGCTGCACGGTGAACAGCGCGCCGGTGTCCTGCCAATCCTTGCTCCGCGCGGCGAGAATATCTTGGTTGATATTCGCATCCCGCTGCGTCGCGACCGAAGCGAGGCTGTTGCAATCCGATAGATCCTGGGCGACGAGCTGCGGTGTTGCGCCGTCCTTGGTCCAGGTCGGGCCGGCGCAACCCAACAAAGCGAGGGCGACAACGAGGCCGGCGAACCGTTTCATGCGTGCGTCTACCCCGTAAACCGACGGAATCCTACTCTCAAAACCGGCCGGATTGATAGTCGGCAATCGCCTGGCGAATCTCGTTCGGCGTGTTCATGACGAACGGACCGTAACGCGCCACCGGCTCGTTGAGCGGCTTGCCGGCGGCGAGCAACACGCGCCCTGGACCGCCCGTGAGTCGAACGACGTCGCCGGCGCCCAGAACTGCAATCTGGCCGCGCGCCACCGCCGTGTCCGGCGCACCGACCGTCGCCGTGCCGTCGAAGACATACGCGAAGCTATTGTGGGTCGCGGGCAGCGGCACCAGCGCTTCGCCGGCACCAGTCAACGTCACGTCGAGCAGCAAGGGATCGGTCACGATATCCGCGACCGGGCCTTTCATGCCGTTGAATACGCCGGCCAACACCCGAACTTTGGCGCCGCCTGGCAACACGATCTCGGGAATGCGGTTAGGCTCGATGTCCTGGTAGCGCGGCGTCATCATCTTGTGCGTCGCCGGCAGATTGACCCAGAGCTGGAACCCCCACAACAACCCGTCCTGCTGCTCCGGCATCTCCGAATGGACGATGCCGCGGCCGGCCGTCATCCATTGCACGCTCCCAGGTGTGAGCAGCCCGCTGTTGCCCTTGTTATCGCCATGGCGCATGCGACCGGCAAGAACATAGGTCACAGTTTCGAAGCCGCGATGCGGATGTTCGGGGAAGCCGCCGATATAGTCGGCGCCGTCGGCCGAACGGATCTCGTCAAGCAGCAAAAAAGGATCGAGCGAATCCAGCGCCGGGCTGCCGATCACCCGCGTCAGCTCTACGCCGGCGCCGTCGTTGGCCAGAATGCCGCCGACCAGCTTGGCCACCGGCCGGATCGTCGCTGCCAAATCGTGCATCGGGGAACCCTCCTGCGCCGAAAATATAGGCAGGCGGGGCGGCATTTGCGACCGCGCGGGCGCATGGCTGTCATCCGGTCCGGCGGGCGTCTACAGCCGCGAGAATGCGGCGTCGCCCGTCGTCGTCGAGCGTCGGCCAGGCGGCGATTTCCGCCAGTGTCCGCCAGCAACCGCGGCACAGGCTGGTGCACGGATCGACGGCGCAAACCCGCACACAGGGCGACGCGGGCGCCTCGCTCACGACGATTTGGCCGGCTCGATCAGATTCGCGAGCGTGGTCTTGAACAGACCGCTCTTATAATCGGCGAACGCGAAAAGCCAGCCATGGACCTTGGCGTTGATCGCCTGCGCCTCAGCGGCCGCAGCACCGGAACCGTCAGCGCTGATCTTTACCCAACTGGTCTTGTCCCGGTCGGCGATGGCGAGCGTGACCGTCAGGCCGGCAAACGTCGTAAAGCGGGCATGCGCAGTGCTGGTATCCGGCAGCGCAAACGTAGTCGCTGGCTGGACGTCGGTGAGTTCGAGTGACGCCAGCGCGCCGGCCGGCTCGGTCAGCGGATCGCCGTCTTTGAGCTTCTTACCCTTGGGTATCGAATTGACGAGATGGAACTTATCGCCCGCGGCGGCACGCTCGATGGTGACTTCGGCGCCATTCGCGGCGGTGAAGACGGCCTCCTTGATCGTCGCCGCCGGAACGTCGAACAGCGTCTTGTCGAGCCAAACGCCAGGATCGCCGGCGAGATCGAGCGAACCGCGCGCGAGCCAACTCTGGACATCGCCCGGCTTGCGCAGATACAACCCGTCGTCGCCGCCGCCGAGCTCGTCGTACTTGCTCTTGCCGGCGATGATGTCGGCCAGCAGCTTGCCATTGGCGCCTGCGACCGTGACCAGCGTCGATTTGGAATCGGGCTTGCCGGCATCTTCGACACCGAGACGCGGATAAAGTTTTGATTCGCGCGTCTTGGGCTCGACATAACGAAGCTCGGCGAGACCGAGCAGCAAATGGCGCACGCGCGTCGCATCGGCGGGCCAGCCACCTTTGTCTTCATCCTGCCAGCCGGTCGCCGCGTGTTTCAGCGTCACCTTCTGCACACCACGGACCATCGTGATGCGGTCGACCGCCTGCAACTGCCGGCCGAGGTCGGGCCAAACAAGCGTGCCGATAAGCGGATCGTTCTGTGCCGTCGAGCCGCCGACGCTCGACACAACTGCCAGCACCATAGCCAGCGCGGCAACAGCGAGCAAAATCAGCAGATGACGCTGTCGCATGCTGCCCTCTTCGCCTCAGCCGGTTGCGGTCCGGCGCTGCCGCCGCCGCATCCGGACGGCACCAATCACCATAGCCGCAAGCGCCACCAGGAGCGGAATGAACGCGACGTCGAAGAATTCAATCCAGCTTTGCAGCCGGTCGATATTCTCGCGCTCGGCAAGTTGCACTTGTCGCAATTGCCGCCGGGTCGCTAGCAACTGGGCGCGGAAGTTTTCGATGGCCTCGTTTTGCGCGGCGTCGACGGCGCCGGCTTGGTGCGTGCCCTTATCGCGCAGATCCTTGAGCTTCTGCTCGGTGTCCTTCAGTTTGTCCTCGAGCCCTTTTTCGCTCGCCTGGTAGCGCTCGTCGGCCGCGCGCTGGATGTTCTGCACGAGCGTGAACGGCCGCACCGCTGTGCCACGGCTGCGCAACCCGATGAGATCGGCGCCGCCGGCGAGGACATCGATGGCGTCGGTGACGAAATCGCCATTGTTGGCGTTGGGCACAGCGACGCGCTGGCCGAAAAAGTCCTGTACCTGCACCCAGAAACGATCGTCGAGGATGTCGGTGTCGGCGACCGCGACGACGTCAATCGGTTTGACCGCGGTTTTGACCTGCGCCAGCGGCGGCGCATCGGCTTTCTTGTCGGCGGTGGCAACTTTGCTCCGCTCACCTTTGGGCGGGCCGTCCGGGAAGGCGGTCGTGGCGGGACCCGTGATCTGGGCCGCGATCACCAGCTTCTTGCCGCCGGGTTTGAACCCGGCGAGCAGTGCGGCAGGATCGGGCGTCTGGAATTTATCGGCCGGGATTTCCATTGAATCCGTCGAGGTGGATATCAGCGGCGCGAACGTAGTTTTCGCGCCGGTCAGCGGCTCGAGCACGCCTGCCGTCGCGACGTTGATCTGTGACAGATCCGCGGTGATCGGATTGTCGCGGCTGAGACTGTCAGTTTTGAGCGTCAACCAGCCGACATAGTCGACGGCCTGGACGTTGGTCGCAGTGCCGGCGTTGACGCGCTCGGCATTGGTGCGATCGGCCGCGACCATCTTCGGCACCACGCGCAATCCCCAAGCGGCGAACAGCTTGTCGAGGCTGCTGTCGTTCGGTGCGGTCGGCGGATTGAGTTGGCTCGGATGCAGCCGTTGGGTTTCGGAATCGGGATCGACGAACACCAAGGCGCGACCGCCCTTAAGGACGAACTGGTCGATGGCATAGAGCGTCTTATCGGACAGGTGCTGTGGATGCACGAGCATCAGTACGTCGACGTTGCTCGGAACCGCGTCGAAATCCGTGCCGAGCGTCTGAACGTCGTAAAGCTGCTGCATCTGCTCGAGCACGACATACGGCACCAGCGGACGGCCCTGCATGGCCGCCATCAAATCGCCTTCGAGCGGCAATTGCGTCCCCAGACCTACGACGGTCTTGTGCGGATTGGCGAGACCGGCGATCAGTTTGGTCAGGTCGTATTCGAGGAAGCGTTCGCGATCAGTCTGGAAGAACGGAATAACCGCCTGATCGTCCGTCGAATTCGTACCGGCGAGACCGAAATAGACCTGCTGGCCGCTTTGATCGAGCGGCACGCCCTGCAGACCGAATGCGACCGCGCGATCCTCGACCGGCGAGAACGGCTCGGGATCGAGCAATTGCAGCACGACCTTGCCTTTGGCCATTGCCGCGTATTCCTGCAGCATTTCGCGCACGCGATCGGCAAAGACGCCGTAGGACGGAACTTCGCGGCCGAGCTGCGGCGAGTAATAGAACCGCAGCGTGATCGGTTCGCGGATCTTGGCGAGCGTGACACGCGTTGCCGGCGACAAGGTGTACAGGCCCTCTTGTGTCAAATCGATCCGCAAATCGCCCAGCCAGTTGCCCGCGATGACGTTGACCGCGACGAACAGGATGACTGCCGCAGCAAGCGACGTGAGCGCGACAGTGCGGCGGGACAATTGAAGATTCATCGTCCGCCTCAATCCGCCTTTTTCAATTCGACGATCACGGCGTTGGCATAGAGGAACAAGGCGATCACCGAAACGAAGAACATCGCGTCGGGCACCTCGATCACGCCGCGCATGATCGCGTTGAAATGCGTCAGGAAGCTGAGCGAAGCGACGACGTTGATCAGCGCCGTCGGCGCCCACGGCGTCAGGAATCCGAGAACGATGGGCGAGCCGCTCACAGTAAAGATGAAGCAGGCAGCGGCAGTGATGACGAACGCGATCACTTGGTTTTTGGTCAGCGCCGAGAGCGCCGCGCCGATGGAAAGGAAGGCGCCGGCCATCAGCAGGCTGCCGATGTAGCTCGCCAGGATCACGCCGTTATCGGGATGGCCGAGTATGTTGACCGTGATCCAGAATGGAAAGGTCAGCGCCAGTGCGATCGCCGCGAACGCCCAGGACGCGAGAAACTTGCCGAAGACAGCGGAACCGACCGAGACCGGCAAGGTCAGGAACAGTTCGATCGTGCCGCTCTTGCGTTCTTCGGCCCAGAGCCGCATCGCCAGCGCCGGAATCAGCACCAGATAGAGCCAGGGATGGT
>JBAVMB010000233.1:0-2338 GCA_049689615.1 Allostellaceae bacterium | reverse complement strand
GCCGTGGCTCGCGGTGACGGTCATCGTCGGCGGCGTCGCCGGCCCGGTGCTGCTGATGCTCGGCTTGGTGGAAACCCAGGCCTCGACGGCCGCGCTGCTGCTCAATCTCGAAAGCGTCTTCGCGCTGGCGATCGCCTGGCGGATCTTTCACGAATATGTCGACCTGCGGATCGGTCTCGGCGCAGCGGCGATCGTCGCCGGCGGCGCGGTGCTGTCGTGGGGCGGCCGGTTCGGTTTTGACTGGGGCAGTCTGTGGATCGTCGCCGCCTGTCTTGCCTGGGCGATCGATGACAATCTGACGCGCAAGATCTCGGGTGCCGATCCGCTGCGCATTACCGCGATCAAGGGCCTCGTCGCTGGCGCAGTCAACGTCGTGCTCGCGATGGCGCTCGGCGGCGAATGGCCGCCATTGCGCACTGTCGCCGCCGCCGGCGTGGTCGGGTTTTTCGGCTATGGCGTCAGCCTGAGTCTGTTTGTTGTGGCGCTACGCGAGCTCGGTGCGGCGCGCACCATGGCCTATTTCTCGACCGCGCCGTTCGTCGGCGCGGCGTTGGCGATCGTCGGTTTCGGCGAGCCGGTCACCGTGGCCTTCCTCGTGGCTGCCGCGCTGATGGCGACGGGCGTGGTGATTCATCTGACCGAGCAGCATGAGCACTTGCACGTCCATGAGCCGATGGAGCACGAGCATTGGCACTGGCACGACGAGCATCACCAGCATGCGCACGCGCCCGACGACCCGCCGGGCGAGCCGCACAGTCATCGTCATGCGCATGCGCGGCTGGTGCACAGCCATCCGCACTATCCCGACATCCATCACCGGCATACGCACGGATGAGGCTGCCGTTCGCGAACCCGAGCCGATTGCTCCGCCGTGTGATTGGGGCTAAGGGAAGCGCATGAGCGATACTGCCGCGCCGGGCAAAATCTACACCGCCTGCGTCCTCGTGATCGGCAACGAAATCCTATCCGGTCGCACCCAGGACACCAATCTCGCCTACATCGCGCAAGGCTTGGCGCAGGTCGGCGTCGTGCTCAAGGAGGCGCGCGTCATTCCCGACGTCTGCGATACCATCGCCGCGACGGTCAACGAGCTGCGCGCCAAGTACGACTATGTGTTCACCACGGGCGGCATCGGCCCGACGCACGACGACATCACCGCCGAATGCGTCGCCAAGGCCTTCGGCGTCAAGAATGTGCTCAATCCCGAAGCGCTGGCGATCTTTCAGGCGATCTTCAAGCCGGAGGATCTGAACGAAGCGCGGCTCAGGATGTGTCACACGCCCGAAGGCGCCATGCTGATCGCCAATCCGGTGTCGCGCGCACCTGGATTCCGCAAAGAGAACGTCTTCGTCATGGCCGGCATACCGCGCGTGATGCAGGCGATGTTCGACAGCGTCAAGCCGACGCTCAAAGGCGGTCCGCCGGTGCTGTCGCGCACGGTCGGCTGCGACTTGCCAGAAGGCACGGTGGCGCAGGGACTCGCCGCCATCCAGGACCGCTATCGCGATCTCGACATCGGCTCTTATCCGGCGTTCCGGCGCGGCGGCGGCTTCTGGGTAAGCCTGGTGCTGCGCGGCCGCGACGCGGCACGGCTCGACCAGGCGGCGGGCGAGGTGGTGGCGATGGTCGAGGGCTTAGGCGGCAATCCCGCCCTCGAATAAGGCCGATTCGGGCTGTTAGGATGGCCCTCGGCTTGGCGTGCCCGCGTGGCGGAATGGTAGACGCAACGGACTTAAAATCCGTGCCGGGAAACCGGAGTGCTGGTTCAAATCCAGCCGCGGGCACCAAGCCGAATGAGTGGCGGCAAAGCGTTTGGATGACTTTAGGATCGCCATATAAATACTTGATACTATATCTTTTATTGCTTCCATTCGAGCACCAAACCGGCTTCACCCAGAGAGTTATGGAAATAGCGCGTCGGCTCAGCTACTTATAATGAAACACAACCGGGCCATGCAGGGCGCCGGGGGGACCGTTCGGGCGGCCGGCAAAATGCCGGAAATTCCAGATTGTATAAGCATTTAGCCGGTTTCTCTGGCTCGACTCACAGGGCGGTACTAAGGATTTTGCGGGCTCGGCGCCCGCGTCGGAGGGCATAAATGAGCACACGCAGCAAAGCCGCGCCCAAGAAGAAACCGGCGGCGAAGAAGGCGGCACCGCCGCCTAAGAAATTCGCTGCGTTGAAGAAGCCGGCCACGCCATTGCCATTGCCGCCGCGTCCGGGCATGCCGGTGCGGCCGCTACCGGGTCAGCTCGCGCGGCCGATCGGTCCAACAACGCCGGTCGCCGCCAAGCCGGTCGCCGCCAAGCCGGCCAACGCCAAGCCTGCGGCCAAGCC
>JBAVMB010000232.1:0-4219 GCA_049689615.1 Allostellaceae bacterium | reverse complement strand
GCGCCAGCGCACCGTAAGCTCCCTGATCACCAAGCATAACGCGTGTGCCGCCGGTGCGCGAGCGGCGCAGGAGCGGCAGATCACGCCGGTTTCGAACCTAGACGCCGTCCCAGATTTCGCGCGCGGTCTCGACCACCAGCCGGAGCTTGGCGATCTCGTCGGCGACGGCGAGCTTGTTGCCACGCTCGCCGCTGGCGAAACCGCATTGCGGGCTCAATGCCAGCTGATCCAACGGCACAACTTTCGCCGCCTCATCAATACGCCGCTTGAGTTCGTCCTTGTGTTCGAGCTGCGGCAGTTTGGTCGTGACTAATCCCAAGACGGCCATCTTGTTCTTGGGCAGGAAGCGCAGCGGCCCGAAGCCGCCAGCGCGCTCGGTGTCGTATTCGAGGAAATAGCCGTCGACGTTGATCTCGTTGAACAGCGCCTCGGCGACCGGCTCGTACCCGCCTTCCGCAATCCACGCACCTTCAAAATTGCCGCGGCAGAGATGCATGCAGACGACCATGTCCTTGGGCCGTCCGGCGATCGCGCCGTTGATCAGCGTGGCGTAGGTGTGCGGCAATGCGTCTGGATCTTCGCCGAACGCGCGCACCTGTTCGCGCAGCTTGGGATCGCAGAGATAGGCGAAATTGACTTCGTCGATCTGGAGGTAACGGCAGCCCGCCGCCGCCAGATCGCGCACCTCTTCGCGATAGACGCGCGCGAGGTCGGCATAGAACGCCGCCAGGTCGGGATAGGAGGCGCGGTCGATGGCTTCGCGGCCGCCGCGGAAATGCAGAATGCTCGGCGACGGGATGGTGAGCTTGGGCATCACCTTCGTCACTGATTTCACGAACTTGAAATGATCGACGAAGATTGGCTGCGGCCGCGCGAGCTTGCCCGTAACCGCCAGCGCCGACGGCGTCCGCTCGATCTCACCTGCATGCGTGTGGAACTTGGCCGTTACCTTGCCCGGTACCGATTTGACGTTGGCGAACGAAGTGAGGAAATCGACATGCCAGAGTGTGCGGCGGAACTCACCGTCCGTGACGGCCTTGAGGCCGATATCTTCCTGCAGCTTCACCACGTCACGGATCGCGGCGTCTTCGACCGTCGTCAGCTGCGCCGCGCCAATGGCGTTGCGTTTGCGCCGTTCGCGTGCGTCGAGTAGCGCTTGGGGTCGCAACAGGCTGCCGACATGGTCGGCACGGAAGGGCGGCGTTTGACGGGCAGTCATGATTTTCCCGAACGTTGACACAGTTTGACGCAGCGGTGATTCTGCGTCTCGGGGAGGACACAATGAAAGCACCGCTTGAAATGATAAAGTCCGGCCGCGCCGCCGCCTATGGCCTGGCGCTTGCCGCCGCGGCAACGATCGGCGTCGCGCCGCCATCCCACGCAGCCGGCACCTATGACATCAACGTCGTCATGCCGCTTACCGGCGGCGCCGCGTTCGTCGGCCAAGGCCAGAAGGATGCGCTCTCGGCGCTCGAGGAAGAAGTCAACAAGAGCGGCGGCATCCACGGCGCGAAGCTGCATTTCGTCTTCCATGACGAACAGACCAGCCCGCAGGTCGCGGTGCAGCTCACGACCCAGCTGCTGACCGCCAAGCCTGCGGTGATTCTCGGTTCGAGCCTGGTCGGCGAATGCCTCGCCATGGCGCCACTGATGGCCAACGGCCCGGTGCAATACTGCCTGTCGCCGGCAATTCATCCCAAGCCCGGCAGCTGGACATTCTCGACCAGCGCCTCGTCGGTCGATCAGATCGCGGCGGTCATGCGCTATTACCGGCTCAAGGGCTGGACCAAGATCGCGACGCTGATGACCACCGACGCGAGCGGCCAGGACGGCGATCGCTCGGTCGACGAAATCCTGCAACGCCCAGAATTCAAGGGCACGATGACCAAGGTGATCGGCGAGCACTTCAACCCGACCGACGTTTCGGTCGCGGCGCAGATAGCGCGCATCAAGGAGTCCGGCGCGCAGGCGCTGATCGCCTGGGTGACCGGCGCACCGGCGGCGACGGTGTTCAAGGGGATGGTCCAGGCCGGCCTCGACATTCCGGTGGCGCCGACCAGCGGCAATCAGACCTTTGCCGCCATGGCGCAGTGGGAATCGTTCTTGCCGAAACAACTGATCATGGCTTCGGCGATGTTTCCGCCGCATCCGAGCTCGGTGAAGCTCGACCCGCGGATGGATAAGGCGCAGCACGCGATGTACGCCATCCTCGCGGCGCACCATCTCAAGGCCGACAACATGGTGGCGACGTCGTGGGACGCCGGCCTGATCGTCGTCGAGGGCCTGCGCAAGCTCGGCCCCAATGCGACGGCGGCGCAGCTCAAGGACTATATCGACAACCTGACCGACTTCGCCGGCGTCGACGGCATCTACGACTTCAAGAAATATCCGCAGCGTGGCCTCGGCCCGGAAAGCTCGATCGTCACCACCTACGATGCCAAGGCGAAAGAGTGGGTGTGGATATCGAAGTCGGGCGGCGAGCCGCTGAAAAAATAATACGGCGGAGTTTCGATACGCAAAGGGCGGCGCCGCAGCGCCGTCCTTTTTGTTTGGCGGTAGACTGAAAGCTCAGATCCCGCCCCAGACCTCGCGCGCGGTCTCGACGATGAGCGCGAGCTTGCGCTTCTCGTCGTCGATGGTGACTTGGTTGCCTTCGACGGTTGACGAAAAGCCGCATTGCGGCCCCAGGGCGAGCTGATCCAAGGGCACGTACTTCGTCGCCTCGTCGATCCGCCGCTTCAGCTCGTCCTTGCTTTCGAGCTTCGGCAGTTTGGTAGTCACCAGGCCGAGCACCACGACCTTGCCCTTCGGCACGAAGCGCAGCGGCTCGAAGCCGCCCGAACGTTCGTCGTCCCATTCCATGAAATAGCCGGTGATGTTGAGCTCGTTGAACAGCGCGTCGGCCACCGGCTCATAGCCGCCTTCGGCGACCCACGCGCTCTTGAAGTTGCCGCGGCAGACATGCATGCAGAAAGTCATGTCCTGCGGCGCATCGGCGATCGCGTTGTTGATCAGCTTAGCGTAGGTGTGCGGCAGCTGGTTTGGATCCTCGCCGATGCCCTTCACCTGCTCGCGCAGCTTCGGATCGCAGAGATAGGCGAAGTTGACTTCGTCGATCTGGAGATAACGGCAGCCCGCCGCCGCCATGTCCTTGATCTCTTCGTTATAGACGCGCGCCAGGTCGGCGTAGAACTGCGCCATGTCGGGATAGGCCTTGTCGTCGATTGCCTTGCGGCCGCCGCGGAAATGCATCGTCGACGGCGACGGGATAGTGATCTTGGGCGTGACCTTGGCTACCGATTTCAGGAACTTGAAATGGTCGACGAAGATCGGCTTCGGTCGGCTGAGCTTGCCCGAGACGCGGATGCCGGGCGGCTTGAATTCGATGTCGCCGCTATGGGTATGGAACTTCACGCCGACCGACGGCGGCACGATGGTGACATTGGAGAAGCGTTCGAGGAAATCGAGGTGCCAATATGCGCGACGGAACTCGCCGTCGGTCGCCGCCTTGAGACCGAGCCCTTCCTGTAGCTGCACGACTTCGCGGATCGATTCGTCCTCGACCGCCTTGAGCTGATCCTGGGTGATGGCGTTCTGTTTGCGCCTGTCGCGCGCGTCGAGCAGCTTCTTTGGACGCAGTAGGCTGCCGACGTGGTCGGCGCGGAAGGGTGGTGCGGTACGCGCGGCCATGGTTCCTCCTCGGTTCTTGCCGCAGGCCTCGTGCAAGGGCCTTTGGTTTTAGCGGGCCGGTCTCTAAAGTCGGGCGCAGTGTCGCGGGCGCAACCAATCGCGTCAAGACGCGGCACCAGTGGGCGGCGCGCATGGGCTGCCGCCCATCGCGCACGGGAGGCGCCATGGCATTCGTCCGCACCGGCGATTTCGTCACGCATTGCGAAGCGATCGGCAAAAGCGAAGCGCCGGTGCTGGTGCTTGGCAACTCGCTTGGCACCGACATGCATCTCTGGGATGCGCAAGTGCCGGTACTTGGCGCGCGGTTCCGCGTGCTGCGCTACGACATGCGCGGCCACGGTTTAAGCGAGGCACCAGCGGGTGTCGACGCCTACACCATCGACGATCTCGCGGGCGATGTGCTGGCGCTGGCCGATGTGCTCGAAATCGAGCGCTTTCATTATTGCGGCCTGTCGATCGGCGGTATGGTCGGTCAGCGACTCGGCGCGCGCGCGCCGGATCGCGTGCGTGCACTGGCGCTGTGCAACAC
>JBAVMB010000231.1:0-3726 GCA_049689615.1 Allostellaceae bacterium | reverse complement strand
GCGCCAGCGCGACCGACAGCGCCATGGCGATCGGAATGCCGAGCCACGGCGTCACGCCGTAATTGTTCCACAGCAGCGTCGGCACATAGGCGCCGACGCCGAGGAAGGCGCCGTGGCCAAGCGAGGTCAGGCGGAAACGGCCCATCAGCGCCCAGGCGGTGTAGACCAGGCTCCAGATCGCGATCTGCACCGCCAGATGGAGGAAATAATCCGACAAAAAGAACGGCGCGATCACCACCCCCGCCAACGGCAGGTAAAGGCCGAGCCGCAGGTCGCGCGCGCCGCTCATTTGCCGAGGAATCCCTGCGGCCGGATCAGGATCATGACGATGAAGAAGACGAACGCGAGAACCTCGGCGGCCTCGATTGGAAAATAATAGCCGCCGACGGCGATGATCTGGCTGATGACGAAAGCGGCGATGAAGCCGCCGATCATGTTGCCGAGCCCACCGAGGACGCAGACCATGAAGGTGATCGGTCCGAAGGTGAGGCCGATGAACGGATGCACATCGTATTGCAGCACCAGCAGGCAGGCGGCGAGGCCGGCAAGGCCGCCGCCGATCGCCGACGTGAGGATGTAGATACGCCGCTCATTGGCGCCCATCAGCCCCATCACGTCGCGATCCTGGGCGATGGCGCGAATGGCGGTGCCGAGATAGGTCCGCGCCAGGAACAGGTAGAGGCCGACGGCGCCGATCAGCGCGATGCCGAAGGCGATGAGCCGTGCGAAGCTGATGAAGATGCCGCCGAGCTCAAGCACCGGCAGGCGGATGCCGAGATTGCGGAAATCGGTGCCAAACAGCAGCGTCGCCAGACTTTGCAAGAAGAACAGCAGCCCGCCGGTGGCCAATAGTTGATTGATCGGCGCCGAGCCCAGGATCGGCTCGATAACGATGACATGCACCAGCAGCCCGAGCACGGTCGCGAACGCAATCGCGGCGACGCAGGCGAGCAGCAGCGGCCAATGCCACATGACGTAGAGCCAGAACACCGCATACATCGCGGCCATCACGACTTCGGCGTAGCAGATCCAAATCACGTAAATGACGCCGAAAATCGGGTTGAGACCGAGCGACAACAGCGCCAGCACGCCGCCGAGCAGCAGCCCATTGATGGTCGCTTCGAGCAGGTAAATGTCCATTGCGCGTCAGAGCCCGAGATAGGATCGCTGGATGACAGGATTCTGCTGCAGCGCGCCAGCGCTGCCGGCGAGCTTGATGCGGCCGGTTTCGAGCAGATAGGCACGGTCGACGACCGCCAATACCTGGCGCACATTCTGCTCGACGATCAGAACGGTAAAGCCCTCGGCGCGGATGCGCTTGACCAGCTCGAACACCTGCTCGACCACCAATGGCGCCAGGCCGGCCGATGGCTCGTCCATCAGCAGCAGCTTCGGCTTCGACATGAGCGCGCGGCCGATCGCTACCATCTGCTGTTCGCCGCCCGACAGCGTGCCGGCCATCTGGCGGCGTCGCTCTTTGAGCCGCGGAAACAGGTCGT
Source organism: Allostellaceae bacterium (assembly GCA_049689615.1). Lineage (GTDB taxonomy): Bacteria > Pseudomonadota > Alphaproteobacteria > ATCC43930 > CGMCC-115725 > REEB95. The sequence continues at coordinate 2,227 of JBAVMB010000231.1, read as the reverse complement.
AGACCCAGGCGACCCGTTCGCCGAATGCCCGGCGCGCCGCCGGCAGATAGGCGCCCATGCGCAAATTCTCTTCGACGGTCAGGCGCGGAAACAGCCGGCGGTTCTCCGGCACGTGCGCGATGCCGGCCGCGACCACGCGATAGGCCGGCGCACCGGCCAGCGATTCGCCTTCAAGCAGGATACGGCCCGATTGCGGCGGCAGCAGGCCGGAGATGACCCGCATCAGCGTCGTCTTGCCGGCGCCGTTCGGCCCGACCACGCCGACCGCCTCGCCATGCTCGACGTCGAGCGAAATATCGAACAGCGCCGCGAACGAGCCATAGCCCGCGTTGACGCCGTCGAGGGTCAGCAGCGCCGCCATCAGCGCGACCGGCCGAGATAGACTTCGGCAACGCGCGCATCCTTGGCGGCGTTCTGCGGCGAGCCTTCGAAGATCAGCTCGCCATGGTCGAGGACGATGACACGGTCGACCACGCGCATCAGCACACCCATGATGTGCTCGACCCAGACGATGGTGATGCCGAGATCGCGGCGGATGCGGCCGAGCATGTCGGCGGCGCGTTCCATTTCGGCATGATCGAGGCCGCCGAGGCTTTCGTCCGCCAGCAGCAGCTTGGGCCGCGTCGCCAGAGCGCGCGCCAGCTCGAGCTTTTTCAGTTGCGCCGCGCCGAGTCCTTCGATCGTCGCGTCGGGATCGTTCGGCAGGCCGACCAGATCGAGCGCGGCGACCGCATGCGCTTCGGCCTCAGCGCGTGAAGCGACCCCGCGGCTGCCGTAGAATGCCGCCAGGGTGACGTTCTCGCGCAGGCCGAGACGGCGGAACGGCCGCGGGATCTGGAACGTACGCGCCAAACCCATGCGGCAGATGCGATGCGCCGGCAGACCGGCGATCTCATGATCTTCGAACGCGATCGAGCCGTCAGTCGGCCGCAGCGTGCCGGCGATCAGGTTGAAAGTGGTGCTCTTGCCCGAGCCGTTCGGCCCGATCAGGCCGAGAATCTCGCCTTCGGCGACGTCGAACGACACCCGGTTGACCGCCAGGAAGCCATCGAAGCTCTTGCTGATGCCCTTAACCGAAAGCACGTCGCCATCCGTGGCTGGGACACCGTGCCGCGACCGCGGCCTGCGGACGCACGGGAACGGAAACCGGCGTCAGGCGGCGTAGGGATTCGATTTCGGCAACGGCATCACGTCGTCGGCGGTCTTGATCTTGTCGGGCCAGACGATGGTTTCGACGTTGCCGTAGGCCTGCGTCACGCAGGCCGAGACGCGCTGGTTCTGGCCGCCGAACTCGTTCCCTGGCGGCGCGAACTTGACGCCGTAGCCCTGGATCGTGCCGCCTTCCGGAATGTCGACGTCGAGCGCCGCCTTGCGGATTGCGTCCGGAGTCGTGCCGCCGTATTTGGTGATCGCCACCGGCAGCACGTTCTGCAGGAAAATCCAGGTCTGGTTGAAGCCCATCGAGACGTGCGGCGGCACGGCTTCATTGCCGGTCGCCTTCTTGTAACGTTCGACCATGATCTTGACCAACTGCTCGAGCTCGGGCTTGAGCGCGCCCGGCTTGAGGTTCTGCGCCGACACCGGATCGACGTTGAGGAAATAATCGAGGTCCGAGCCGAACGCCTGCTTAAGCTTGTCGCGCTGGCCGTAGCCGGCGCCGTGGCCGATCAGCATCTTGAACTTGAGGCCGGCCTCGCGCGCCTGGCGCAGGAACAGCGTGATGTCGGGATTGTAGCCGGTGTGCAGGATGACGTCGGCGTCGGCGCGCTTGAGCTTTGTGACCAGCGACGATAGATCGGACGTCGTCGCCGAATAGGCCTCGTTCAAGACGATCGGAATGCCGGTTTCCTTGGCGTGCACTTCGTCGGCCGCGCCGGTATCGGAACCGTAAGGCCCGTCCTCGTGGATGATGGCGCACTTGAGCTTGGCGGGTTCGATCTTGAGCTGCGCTTGCGCGTGCTCTTTCAGAAAGCCGATCGCGGCGGCGCCATAGGCATCGGCGCTGACGCCGGGCCGGAAGGTGTAGGTCAGGTTCTTGCCCTTCAGCACCTTGGTGGCGACGGCGATGGTGATCCACAGGATCTTTTTCGCCTGCTCCATCTTCTCGGCCAAGGGCACGGCCTCGGGGCTGGCATAGATGCCGAGAATCGTGTCGACATGCTGCTCGCTGATCAGGCGTTCGGCCTCGTTGAGCGCGACCTCGACCTTGCTCTGCGCGTCGCCCTTC
>JBAVMB010000230.1:0-9243 GCA_049689615.1 Allostellaceae bacterium | reverse complement strand
GCAGAAGAACGTCGCGCCGTCCGGCAGGCGCGCGATCTGCCGGCGGATCAGGCCAGGCGTCGCAAACGCTTCGTGCACGACGAACCTTGGACACGCGCCGCCATAGCGTGAGAAGTGGAAGCCGGCTGCCGAGAAGCGCTTGCTAACGTTGCCGGCGATGTCGGCACGGGCGAAGAAGAATGGTATGCCCGCGGCGCCGGTGCGATTGAGCGTCGAAAGGCGGTGCGCCGCCTGTTCGAACGAAACGCCGAAGCGATTCATCAGGCGCTCGATGTCATAGCGTTCCGCCTGCGCCGCCGCCAGAAACGCCGCATAGGGCATCAGCACGGCGCCGGCGAAATAATTGGCCAGGCCGATGCGGCACAGCATCTCGCTTTCCGGCGCCGACAGCTTGGCGGCGCGGATCGCCTCACCGATCGGCTCGCGCGCTTCAAGCAAGCCAAGTTGATACGCCAAGTGGAAGTTGCGGCTAGCGAGGGGCAGCGCCTCGGACAGCTCCAGGCGCCGTGTGCGCGGATCGAAGCGTCGCAACCCGCCATTCATGCTCGCGATCGCGGCGATCTCGACGGTGACGCCATGGTGCTGCGCCAGGCGCTCGCCCAGAGTGCGGCCGAAGTCGCCGCCCGCCGCCGGCAGCAGCGTCTCGGCGGCGGTCTCGAGCGCCGCAAAGTGGTTGCGGCGCGCCTCGAAGAAGTCACGCGCCTCCTCGGTCGGCAGCACGACGCGCCGTGTGCGGCCTTCGGCCAGATTGAGATTGATCGCCTGGGCATCGTCGCGCGCGGCACGCAGCGCACGGTAGAGATCGGCGATGGCGTGTGCGGCGCGCGGCGCGGCGCCCACCAAGCGCGCGATCTCGTCGCTGTTAACGCCGCTGTCGCGCAGGCCCGCATCGGCGAACACTTCGCGCAGAGCCGCGGCGAGCTGCCGCTCGGCGTCGTCGGTGAGCGTATTGAGATCGACGCCGTATTTCTCGCCAAGCTTGAGCAGCAGCGACACGGTTACCGGCCGCTCGTCGTGCTCGATCAGGTTGAGATAACTGGCGCTGATGCCGAGCTCGGCGGCCATCTGCTGCTGGCTCAGGCCGCGCTCCTGACGCAGCCGCCGAATCTTCTGGCCGAGAAATGTCTTGCGGGCCGCCATAACGCCCTCCACCGATTTACAAATTCACAAAACGCACAATTATTAGCATGTAAATACACACGATTTACGAATTTTATTATCGCTCTGGGTAGCAATTTCGCAACTGCAATGTAAACTTAATACCGTGAGGCCGGATGTCGGCACTGTCGGCAGACGGCCAGCACACGGAGGCTGATGTGAAGATCTGCGTGTTTGGTGCGGGTGCGATCGGCGGCTTTCTGGGCGCGAAACTGGCGCGTTCAGGCGCCGATGTGTCGCTAGTGGCGCGCGGCGCCAATCTGGCGGCAATCCGCGCCCATGGCCTAAGGCTGCGCGTCGACGGAACGGAGACGGTCGTGCGCCTGCCGGCGACCGACGATCCGGCCGCGCTTGGCCCGCAGGACTACGTCATCGTCACGCTGAAGGCCAACCAGATCGACGCCGCGCTCGACCGCTTCGCGCCGCTGCTCGGTCCCGACACGGCGATCGTCACTGCCGTCAACGGCGTGCCGTATTGGTATTTCCATCGCCATCCGGGCGAATGGGAGAACCGCAGCATTGCCAGCGTCGATCCCGGGCGGCGGCAATGGGCGCTGCTGGCGCCCGAACGCGCCATCGGCTGCGTGGTTTATCCAGCAACCGAGCTGGTGGCGCCGGGCGTGGTCGAGCACGTTTACGGCGATCGCTTTCCGATCGGCGAACCGTCGGGTGAAATCAGCCTGCGCTGCCAGCGGCTGTCGGCGGTTTTTGCTGCCGCCGGCCTCAAGGCGCCGGTGCTCGACAATATCCGCGATGAGATCTGGCTCAAGCTGTGGGGCAACCTCTGCCTCAATCCACTGAGCGCACTCACCGGCACGACGCTCGATGTGCTGTGCGGCGAGGCCGGCACGCGCGACATCGCCCGCGCCATGATGCGCGAGGCGCAGGCGATCGCCGAACGGCTCGGCATCCGCTTCCGCGTCGATCTCGAGCGCCGGCTCGACGGCGCGCGCAAGGTCGGTGCGCACAAGACCTCGATGCTGCAGGATCTGGAGCGCGGCCGCCCGCTCGAAATCGACGCGCTGGTGACGGCGGTGCAGGAACTCGGCCGTCTGGTCGAAGTGCCGACGCCGACGCTCGATGTCGTGCTCGCCTTGATCCAGCATCGCGCCGAAGCCTTGCGGCTTTACGCGCGTCCGGTGATGGACGCCACCGCGGTCGCCGCCGAATAGCGCAGAAACACGATCTTCGCCGCGCCGTAACGGCGCTCGTCCAGTTGGGTGAATCCGACGGGCAGCGCGAGATCGCGCTTGGCCGAAAGCTCGGCGACCGCAATGGCCTCGGGCAGCAACCAGCCCGCCGCGGCCAGTGCGGTCAGCGCGGGTGCTACCCAGTCCTCGGCATATGGCGGATCGAGAAACACCAGCGATGCTGGCGCGCTGGCACGCGGCGGCCGCAGCGCGTCGGCATACAAGACCGCGGTTTGGCGCTCGGCGCCTAAGGCGGCGATATTGGCCGCGAGCACCGCGCGCATTGCCCGGTCGCGTTCCATGAAGCTGACAAAGCGCGCGCCGCGCGATAGCGCTTCGAGGCCGAGCGCGCCGCTGCCGGCGAAGGTGTCGAGCACGATCGCATCCTCGTAGGCCGGCCGCGGCGCGAACGCCGCATGCGCCAGGATATTGAAGATGGCTTCGCGGGCACGGCCCGCTGTCGGACGGGCGTAACCGCCCGACAAGGGCGTTAATTTCCTGCCGCGATGCTTGCCGGCGATGATGCGCAGCACAGGTTCAGCCGCGTGCGGCTTCGATGAAGGCGGCGAAAATGCGCGTATCGCCTTCGCTGAGGCAATATTCCGGATGCCACTGGACGCCGAGTACGAAGCGCCGCTTTGGATCCTCGATGCCCTCGATCACGCCGTCCGGCGCGACGGCATCGACGATCAGGCCGGGTGCGGTGTCCTTCACGGCCTGATGATGCGCGCTGTTGACCGGCATCTCTGCCAGCTGCGTCACGCGGCGCAGTAGCGTGTTAGGCGCGATTTTCACCGTATGTCCCGGTTCGGTCCGCGGATTGGGCTGCTCGTGCGTAAGCGCGTTCCTGATCTCGTCGGGAATGTGCTGGATCAGCGTGCCGCCGAGCGCGACGTTCAAGAGTTGCTCGCCGCCGCAGATGCCAAGCACCGGCATATTCTTCGCGAGCGCCGCATTGCAAATCGCCAGCTCGAAGTCGGTGCGCCGCGTTTTGAGCGACACGGTTTCGTGCTTGGTCGTGGCGCCGAACAAGGCCGGATCGACGTCGAATGCACCGCCGGTGACGATCAGACCGTCGAGCAGCGCCAAATAATCGCCGGCACGCTCGGGTTCGTGCGGCAATAGCACCGACAGTCCGCCCGCCTGCGCCACCGCTTCACAGTAATTTTCGCGCAGGGCGTACCATGGGTGGGTTTTGGAATAGCCGCCAGGCGGCTCGTGATCGAGGGTGAGGCCGATGACCGGTTGTGCCATGCTCGCGCCAATCTATGACCGCGCCGCGCGCGCAGCAAGGAAGCCGCATGATCGATCTGGACATAAAACCGATGGCGCTGGCGCTGGCCGCCGCCGAGCGTGCTGCCAAGGCGGGCGAGGTGCCGGTCGGTGCCGTGCTCATTGATGCGCGTGGTGCCGTGCTGGCGCAGACGGCGAATCAGGTCGAGACACTCGGCGATCCGACCGCGCATGCCGAACTTTTGGCGTTGCGCGAAGCCGCTGCCCAGCGCGGCCGACCGATCCTCGACGATTGCGATCTTTACGTCACACTCGAGCCGTGCGCGATGTGCGCGGGCGCTATCGCCTTGGCGCGCATCCGGCGCCTCTATTTCGGCGCTGGCGATCCGAAAGGCGGTGCGGTCGAGCACGGGCCGCACTTCTTTCAACAACCGACCTGCCACCACCGGCCGGAGGTTTATGGCGGGATCGACGCGACACGCGCTGGCGAGCTATTGCGGCGCTTTTTCGCTGACCGGCGCTGAGGCGCGGCGACGGCCGATGGCGCGCCAGCCGATGTCGCGCCGGCAGAAGCCCTGCGGCCAATCGATCTTATCGACCACGGCATAGGCACGCTTTTGCGCCTCGCGCACCGAGCGGCCGCGCGCCACAATGTTGAGGACGCGGCCGCCGTCTGCGACCAGCTTGTCACCGACGCGCTTGGTGCCGGCGTGGAAGATGCGGACCGATGTATCGGCACCGGCGGCGACGTCGAGGCCGCGAATCTCGCTGCCCTTCACCGGCGTGCCGGGATAGCCCTTGGCCGCCATGACGACACAGAGCGCCACTTCGTCGCGCCAGCGCAAGTCGAAATCCTCGAGCTCGCCGTCATGCGCGGCGATCAGCGCGGGCAGCAGATCACTCTTGAGCCGCGTCAGCAGCACCTGGCATTCGGGGTCGCCGAAGCGGCAGTTGTATTCGATGACCTGCGGCCCGGTCTTGGTCAGAATCAGGCCGACATAGAGAATGCCTTTGTACGGCTTGCCTTCGTCACGCATGGCGTGAACGGTTGGCAGCACGATCTTCTCCATCACTTGGACTTCGAGTTCGGGCGTCAGCACCGGCGCCGGTGAGTAGGCGCCCATGCCGCCGGTATTGGGACCGGTATCGCCATCGCCGACGCGTTTATGGTCCTGCGCCGAAGCAAGGCCGAGCGCGCGCTTACCGTCGACCAGCGCGAAGAAGCTGACTTCCTCGCCTTCGAGAAAATCCTCGACCACGATCTCGGCGCCGGCAACGCCGAACTTCTTCGTTACCATCGCCGCATCAACCGCGGCCAACGCCTGGCGCGTCGTGGTGGCGACGGTCACGCCTTTACCGGCAGCAAGTCCATCCGCTTTCACCACAACCGGCGCCTTGTGCTTGCGGATATATTCCTTGGCGGCGGCTGGATCGGTGAAGCGGCGATAAGCCGCGGTCGGGATGTTGTACTTGGCGCACAGATCCTTGGTGAAGGCCTTGGAGCCTTCGAGCGCGGCGGCGGAAGCGGTCGGACCGAAGGCGGCGATGCCGTTGGCCTCAAGCGTGTCGACGAGTCCGGCGACCAGCGGCCCTTCCGGACCGATCACCACGAAGTCGATCTTCTCCTGCTTGCACAGTTTGACGATGCCGTCGATGTCGGTCGGCGCCACGGCAACGCAGGCCGCCTCGTCGGCGATCCCGGGATTGCCCGGCGCGCAGAACAACGTGTCGCACAACGGTGACGACGAGATCGCCCAGCACAGCGCGTGCTCGCGTCCGCCCGATCCAATCACCAACACGCGCAAGCGGCTCTCCTCGCAAGGACCTTATTCGTCCGGCCCGTTTCCCCCGTCGGGGGCGCTCTTGTATCATAGCGCGCGATGACAGAAAGCCATTCGCCGACCACGGATTCGGGCCCTGGGGGGTTGCGTTCCAATCTGCCCGAATACACGGTTTCTGAGATATCTCAAGCGGTTAAGCGGGCGCTTGAAGCCGATTTCGGGCATGTCCGGGTGCGCGGAGAAATCTCGGGATTCAAGCGCGTTGCATCCGGTCATTGCTACCTGACGTTGAAAGACGCCGAGTCGAACCTCGACGGCGTAATCTGGCGAACCGCGTTCGGCCGGCTCGCGCTGAAGCCGGAAGACGGCATGGACGTGGTCTGTACCGGCCGGATTACCACCTATCCGGGTCGCTCGAAATACCAGCTGATCATTGAATCGATTGAGCTCGCCGGCGTCGGCGCGCTGTTGAAGCTGCTCGAAGAGCGCAAAAAAAAGCTCACCGCCGAAGGCCTGTTCGATGAATCGCGCAAACGCAAGCTGCCGTTCCTGCCCGACGTAATTGGCGTGGTCACGTCGCCGACCGGTGCGGTGATCCGCGACATCCTGCACCGCCTCTCCGATCGTTTTCCGCGCCGCGTCCTGGTCTGGCCGGTGCCGGTGCAGGGTGAAGGCGCGGCCGAAGAAATTGCCGCGGCGATCGCAGGCTTTGACGCGCTCGACGACGGCGGCGCGGTGCCGCGTCCGGATCTGCTGATCGTAGCGCGCGGTGGCGGCAGCCTCGAAGATCTGATGGCCTTCAACGAGGAGATCGTCGTGCGTGCGGCCGCCGCCTGTCGGATTCCACTGATCTCGGCGGTCGGCCACGAGACCGACACGACGCTGATCGATTTCGCCGCTGACCGGCGCGCACCGACGCCGACTGCGGCGGCTGAGATGGCGGTACCGGTGCGGCTCGACCTCGTCGCCGATGTCGCTGCTGCAACGCATCGCCTAGCGCAGGCATTGGCGCGTTTCATGGACGATAAGTTCCTGCGGATTGAAGGCTTGGCGCGCGGCCTGCCCGATCCGCGCAGCTTGATCGAGACAGCGCTGCAACGGCTCGACGATCGCACCGAACGGCTGCGGCTCGGGATCACGGCGCTGCTGCGGCTTCGCAGCCACGGCGTGCAGGCGCTGGGCCGGATGCTGCGCCGTGACATGCTCGAACGCGAAGTCGGGCGGTTGCGCGGCACCGTTGCCGACCTCGCCGAACGGCTGGCGCTGGCCGTCGCGCGGCTGATGCAGCAGCGGGAGATCGCGCTGGCGGGCGCCGCCGGCCGGCTTGCTAACTGGCGCAAGGCGCAGGACAAGGTGCTGGAGCGTGGTTTTGTGCTGGTGCGCGACGCCAAGGGCGCGGTGCTGACATCGGCGCGTGCGGTTGCACCTGGCGCCGACCTAGCGCTCGAATTCCACGACGGCAAGGTAGCGGCACGCGCCATCGGCCGCGAAGTCGAAAAGCCGGCAATGGTGCCGGTGCCCAAGCGCGAACAAGGCAAGCTCCTGTGATCCGTCTCGCGCTTGCAGCGTTGCTCGCGTTCATCGCAACCAATGCGTTCGCCGGTCATCTGACGCTCAACGGCACTCTGACCCAGGGGGCGCTCGTCCGTGGCTTCGCCGGGCCGGGCGCGCGCGTCACGCTCGATGGCAAACCCGTGCGTGTGGCGGCCGACGGACATTTCATCTTCGGCTTCGGTCGCGATGCGCCGGCGCGCGCGACGCTCGACGTCGTCTTCCGCGACGGTGCGCATCTCCACCGCGTACTCGACATCGTGCCGCGGCACTATGACGTGCGCCGGATCGACAATTTACCGCCGGCCGAGGTCACGCCGCCGCCGGAAACGCTGGTACGCATCAAACGCGAAGCAATTGAAGTCGACCGGGCGTTCGCGCAACAGAGCGATAGCGTCGCCTTCGAAACGCCGCTCGAATGGCCGGTGACCGGGATCATCACCGGCGTTTATGGCAGCCAGACCGTCCTCAACGGCCAGGCGCGGCAGCCGCATCTCGGCGTCGATATCGCAGCGCCCGCCGGCACGCCGATCACGGCCGCCGCCGAAGGCGTCGTCAGCCTCGCCGAGCCCGATTTGTACTTCACTGGTGGTACCGTCATTATCGATCACGGTTATGGCCTGTCGACGCTTTATATCCATATGCGGAACATCGCCGTCCGTACCGGCGATCGGGTGACGCAGGGTGAGATCATCGGCGAACTCGGCGAAACCGGACGGGCCACCGGTCCCAACCTGCATTGGGGCCTGGTGTGGGGCGAGGTGCGCCTCGATCCCACCTTGGCCGCAGGACCGATGCCGCAGCCGGAAACCGTTAGTCCGGCCAGCGCCGGTGTAGCCAGAACCACTGTTCCGGCCGGCGACGAACCCATCCTTCCACCGCGGCATTGACCGCCGTCATCAGCTGCTGGACGTCGGCCTGGCTATCGCCGGTTCGCGGCAGCGGGATCGGCGGATCGGCGACGAAATGGAACGTGGCGCCGCGGATCCGTTCGACGCGGCACGGCACCACAACGCAGTCATAGCGCAGCGCCAGCCGCGCCAACGCCGGCGCAGTCATCGCATTGCGGCCGAAGAATGGCGCGGCGATGCCGTCGTTCATCTTCTGATCGACCAGCATGCAGATGTGCTTGCCTTCCGTCAGCGCACCGATGGCGCGCCGCGCCGCGGCGCCGCCTTTGGGCACGAGCTCGCTGCCGACCACGCCGCGCGCCTTGTTGATGAGCTCGTCGACGAACGGATTGTTGGCCGCGCGATAAATCTCGATCACATCGAGCCCGGCCTGTGTCGCTGCGAGCGTCGCGATTTCCCAGTTGCCGAAGTGAGCCGAGAAAAAGATGAAACGCGTCTCCGGCCGGCGCGCTTCGAGCACCTCGCGCGCGCCCTCGACCGTCACACGGCCGCCGGGGTCGTACACCTTGAATTCGCCGAGATGCGGGTATTCCGCCACGACGCGGCCGAGATTGTCCCACATTCCGCGTACGATGCCGTCGATGTCGGTCTCGGAAAGGCCGGGCAGAGCGCGGCGCAAATTGAGCCGCGCCCGCTTGCTGATGCCGAGCAGCGGTCCGAAGGTCCGCGCCAGCCAGCCGCCGAGCGCCGATGCCGCATCGAGCGGCAACAGGCGGAAAAATGAGAAGGCAAGCCGCGCGAACAGACCTTCTGTCCAGTCGCGAATGCGCTTGGCGCCGTTGCGTTCAGCCATGAGCGGCCCGCTTGAGCGTGCGGTCAAGCAGGCGATCGAGCGCGGTTTCGTCCTGCCACCCGATGGTCAGCGGCAGGTACTGGATGCGCATCCGCCACGCCGGCGCGAGACGCACCCAATCTTTTTCGGTGGTGATGAGCGTCGCGCCAGCCTGCTGCGCCAGATCGGCCAAAGCCGCCAGCTCGCGCTCAGTATACGGATGATGGTCCGGAAAGCCGCGGGCCGCTATCACCCGTGCTCCGGCTCTGGCGAAATGGTCGAAGAATTTCTGGGGCCGGCCGATGCCGGCGAAGGCCACCAGCGCCTTGCCGGCGAGATTCGCGGTGGCCGGCTGCGGCTCGGCTTGCAGCACTGGAATCGCGCCCAGCCACACCGTTGCGCCCGTCTGATCGGCTCCCAGCATCACCACCGCGTCCGCACGCGCCAGGCCGTGCGCGATGGTCTCGCGCAACGGTCCCGCCGGCATGACGCGCCGGTTGCCGAAGCCATAGCCGCCGTCGAGGACGACCAGCGACAGGTCTTTGGCGAGGGTTGGATTCTGCAGCCCGTCGTCCATCACGATCGCCTGGGCGCCGGCGGCGACGGCCGCGCGGGCGCCAGCCGCACGGTCGCGCGCCACCCAGGTC
>JBAVMB010000229.1:0-2263 GCA_049689615.1 Allostellaceae bacterium | reverse complement strand
CACGCCCGCCAAGTGCCGCGCCATGTCGATCGCCGCGGCGCCGATCGACGTGGTCGGCACGGGCTCGTACCTGCCGGATTCCTGGAACGAGACCTACGCTACCGCCGACATCGTCGAATATGACGGCGTGCCCCTGGTCAAAATCGGCCGCGAATTCCTGATGCGGAAGAAGAGCGACGGATAGAAGGGCGGAGTGACCTTGGACTCCTTCCTCGCCTTCCTGCGCGCGCCCGCGGTCCATGTCGCGATTGCGCGCGACGCTTTCGTCTTCGATGTCTCCTGGCTCGGCATCGTCCTGGTCGTCGGCGCGGCGCTGCTCTGGCGCCGATTGCGGCGCTGATTCGCTACGGCGCGGCGAAGCCGCTCAGCTGCCGATCGGCGCGTAGAGCAAGCACCAGCCGTGCGCGGAGATCGATCCGTCGACGACTTGGCACGTGCCGACTTGCGCCATCATGCCTGGTCCGCCGCCGCCGCCGCCCATCATGCCCTCGCCGGGCTTGCCGCCAGGCGCGATATAGAATTTGCACCGGCCGCATATCTGTCCGTTCTTCGGCGTGTCCTGATATTTCGCCGCGGCCTGCGGAACCTTGCCGCTGGTCTGCGCGATGCCGCGCCTCGCCAGCCCGACCGTCGCGGGCAGCGTGACAAGCCACGTGATCCATTCTCGACGCGAATGCATGGCGGGATCTCCTTCATCCGGCCATGTTCCGGCTTCGGCGGTCGCCCGCCTTGACCTGGATCAGTCGCCCGGCGGTTGGATTACGGTGCTGTCCACCGGCCAGCGGCGCGCTGCGGCTCAGGTCTTCGCGGCGAACAGCAGACACCAACCGTTGGGACTGATGCTGCCCTCGACCACCTGACAAGTCCCCGCCGCGGTTGGGCTGCTGCCCGCGTTGAAGAACTTGCACATGTCGCACTTCTGGCCGTTCTTCGGCGTGTCCTGATATTGCGCGGCTTTCTGCGACACCTTGTTGTTGTTGGCCTGTTGCGCCATGCCGCTGCGGGCAAAGCCGATCGCGGCCGGTACTGCGAGCAATCCCTTGATCCAATCGCGGCGTGAAACCATTGCGTGCTCCTTTTGGGCGGACATTCGAAACGCAGCATATTGGCCGGTGCGCTGCGCTGTACCTTGATCCAAGTCAATCCAGCATCGAGGCGGTCGTCAACCGCCGTGCCCGGCATGGTTGGGCACGGATCCCGAAAAGCGCGCGACGGTTAGCGCGTCCGCGGCAAGTGTCTCCGGCGGCACAAAGTTGCTGGCCGTCCAGCGCACGCGGACATTGCCGTTACGATCGAGCATCAACTCGGTCTCGCCGCCGTCGCTGGCGCTGCGGAACAGGCCGAGCATCGTGGCGACATTCGCCGCAACTCCGACGACATAGGGCGGGTTGGTCGCCGCGCCGGCGCTGGCGCCATTCAGACCGACCGCGATCACCGGCAGGCCGGCAGCGATGAGTTTCAGCTGCGCCGTGCCCAATTGCCGGAGCCGCGCGACCGGTGCATCGCCGCCGAACAAGACCAGCAGCGCCGGTCCTTCGGCAAGCACCTGGCCGAGCGTGTCTTGCACGCTGCCGCTCTCGAACGCGAAATCCGGCACCTGCGCGGCTGCAATCGTGCTCACCGCCGGTCCCATGTCGCTGGCGATGACGCCGGCAGCGCGGGCGCGGCAGAAATGAATGACGTCCCAGCGCTCGTCGGGCGTGAGCGTGCCGTCGAACGGCGGCATCACATTCGCTTTGCCGTGGCTTACCCACCAGAACAGATCGCCCACCGTGTGCGCGAAAATGTGCGGCTGCACCAGGTCGGCGGGTTTGATCGGCAGGTAGGCCGCGGCCGGTCCGTCGCCTTTGCCATCGGCGCCGTGACAGGCGGCGCAGTTCTGCGCGTAGATCGCCGCACCGCGGTCCACGGCTGCCGCGTTGTAGGGCACCGGCGGCGCGAAGAATGTCGTCGGATAGGCGACGATCAGCGCCGGCATCGCCGGTGCGCCGCCGAACGCAATACAGACGATCAGGCCGATGAATGCGGCGCCGAGCGGCCGCTTCCAGCCGGCGGCGAGCGCCGCGACTGCCACCACGCCGCAGACACAAAAGCCGGCGGCGAAGATCAGCAGCATGACCATCGCGCCGGTCGATAGCGCGCTCGTCAAGAGACGGAACGGCAGCGGCCAAACCGGTTCGGTGTGCAATCCCGGCGGCAGGATGCCGAGCACGCCAACGATGGCGAGAATGCCGAGGCCGAGGCCGCTCTCGATCAGTGCGTT
>JBAVMB010000228.1:0-3002 GCA_049689615.1 Allostellaceae bacterium | reverse complement strand
CGCGCTGGGCGATGCCACCAAATCTGCCGGCTTTCCTCGGCTATACATCTTCTTCACACGAGTGGGTCGTAGGCTCAATCCCTACAGCGCCCGCCATTCTCTCCGCAGAAATCCTCGGTTCTCTCGTTGCGTCGAGCCACCGTGACGCGCCAGTCGCCGTCAACGAAGTGATGATTTCAAAACTCCAGCATCCTTGATTTGTATCAAGGCAATGCCGCCGCCGACGCGGCAGCTATAGCCGGGCGCAGAGCGCAGACGTTGCGGGTGACACCAACCAGGGCATTGGCAATGGACCTTCAAGAAGCAATCTACAGGCGGCGCGCGGTGCGCGATTTCACCGCCGAGCCGGTCGACGAGAAGACGATCCGCGAGCTGATCGACGCGGCGATCCAGGCGCCGAGCGCGGTGAACGAGCAGCCCTGGGCGTTCACAGTCGTTCGCGACAAGGCGGTGCTCGCCCGCATTTCGAGCCAGTCCAAGGCACACGTCCTACGGATGCCGCCAGCCGGTGTTCCGCCGCACCACATCCGCGAAATGGTGAGCAATCCCGAATTCGATATCTTCTATAGCGCGCCCGTGCTCATCCTCATCTCGAGCGTGAGCCGCGGCCAGTGGGCGCTCGAGAATTGCGCTCTCGCGGCGCAGAACCTCATGCTGGCCGCCTATGCCTGCGGTCTCGGCACGTGCTGGATCGGCTTCGCGCAGAACTGGCTGGGCACGCCGGAAGGCCGCGGCATGGTGAAGCTGCCGCCGACGGCCGTGCCGGTGGCGCCGATCATCGTCGGCCATCCGAAGCCGCCGCCGCCGCCGGTGCCGCGCAAGGAGCCGCGGATCCAGTGGATCGGCTCGTGAGCCACCCGGAGGCGCGACCCATTCGATGAGATAGGGCACGTCCGAGAGTAGGGGCTGTATCGCTTCTGATCGGCCCAGCGCGGCAGGCGCGCCGGTCACGAAACTATGCCGTTAGCGAACGAAACCGTGGAATGGAATGCCCGATTTCGAAACTTTGCACGGATTGCGGAGCTTGCTTGCCACTTACGGCGAGCACGCGGCCATCATCGCCTTCGGGCGCGACACCGAGGAGGTGTGGTCGTTCGCTCAGCTTGACCACCATGCCGCCCAATTAACCGCTGGCTTGGCAGGGCGGGGCGTCGCGGTCGGCGATGGCGTGGCACTGATAGCGCCGAACAGCCCGCGCTGGATCACGGCGTTCTGGGGCATCGTCTCCGCCGGTGCGGTTGCAGTTCCACTCGACGCGCAGAACGAGGACAGCGCGCTGGCGCGGATGATTGAAACGGCGGGATGCCGCCTGGCGTTCACGACGGCGGTGAACGCCGGACGGGTTCGTTCGCTCGCGCCGTCCTGTATGCTCGTCATCATCGACCAAGACGACGGTACCGAGCCTGGCGCAAGTTGGCACGGCCTGCTCGCGCCGCCGTTGCCCCGCCAGCCGAGCGCTGCTCCGGCGGACGTTGCGGTGATCGCCTTCACGTCGGGCACTACGGGCACGCCTAAGGCGGTTCCGCTCACCCATGCCAATCTGCTGACGAACGTGCGCGCGCTGTGCGCGCTTCGTATCGTCGGTCCGTCGGATCGCGCGCTGTTGCCGCTACCGCTTCACCACGTGTACCCGCTGACCATCGGCATGCTCACACCACTCGCACTGGGCTGCGGCATCGTGCTGCCGCAGGGCGTGAGCGGTCCGGAACTGCTTTCCGCGATGCGACGTGGTGGCGCGACGGTACTGGTCGGCGTGCCGCGGCTTTACAGCGCGCTGCTGGATAATATCCGCCGCGGCATCGCCTCGAGGCCGGCTCCCGTTGCCGCAACGTTGCGGAGCCTTATCGTTTTCGGCGTCTGGGCGCACCGACACGCCGCGGCAGCGCTTGCCCGACCGCTCTCGCGCTCGCTGCGACGCCAGGTCGCGCCGGGCTTGCGTCTTCTCGTCAGCGGCGGTGCCGCGATCGCCGCCGAGGCCGAGGAAGCGCTCGATGGCATGGGTTGGGAGATGCTCACCGGCTACGGTCTCGTCGAGACGTCGTCGATGCTGACTTTCAATCCGCCTGGCGCGGCGCTGCCGGGCTCGGCAGGTCGCCCAGTGCCCGGCATGGAGCTACGTATCGCCGAGCCCGACCGCGACGGCAGCGGCGAGATTGAGGCGCATGGCCCGTCCGTTTTCGGCGGATATCGCGGCGACGCGGCCAGGACACGCGAGGCGTTCACAGCCGATGGATGGTTCCGCACTGGCGACCTCGGCTTCATCGACCGCCGCGGCTATCTCCACATCACCGGCCGCAAGACGGAAACCATTGTGTTGGCCGATGGCAAGAAGATATTTCCCGAGGGCTTCGAGGTGATTTACGGAACCGCACCGCTGGTTCGCGAGATTGCGTTGCTCGGCGTCGAAGGCGCTCTCGTTGGCCTCGTGGTTCCGGATCTCGATGCGTCGCGCAAAGCTGGTGCGCTCCGGCTTGGGGAGGCGTTGCGCGAAGGCTTGGCGGCGAAGGCGGCCAGTCTCCCATCGTACGCGAGACTCTCTGGCTTCGCGGTCACGCAGGGACCGTTGCCACGCACCCAACTCGGCAAGCTTAAACGCCATCTCTTGCCCGCCGTCTATCGCGCGGCGCAGCGGCATGAACCGGCGCTGCGCACATTCGAGCCTTCAGCTGAAGACCGCTCACTGCTTGGCGCGCCTTCCGGGGCCGCCGTGTGGCAATGGCTGACGCAGCGCTTTCCCGGCCAGGGATTGCGTCTGGATACGGTTCTGCAACTCGAGCTGGGCATTGATTCGCTAGCCTGGATCGAGCTGAGTCTGGCGCTCGAGCGCGATCTTGGTATCGTCTTTCATGAGGAGGAGATCGCCCGCATCGTCACCGCGCGTGATTTCGTACAGGAGGCGACAGTGGCGTGCGAGCGCCGCGCAGTCGCTGGCCCGGTTGCTGCACCAGAATGGTTCGCGCCGCCTAAATTCGGCCGTCGTCTCCTGCGCGCAGCTGGAGAGG
>JBAVMB010000227.1:0-1587 GCA_049689615.1 Allostellaceae bacterium | reverse complement strand
GCGCCTGGGCGTGTGGCTGCGGCTTGGGTTGCGTCTTTGCCGCTTCCCTCCGGTCAGCCGCCATCGAATGCTTGGCGTAGTAATCGACCTTGCGCAGCTCGGCGATGCATTGCTGATCCGATGTAGCGTGCTGCGCCGCTTCGAGGTGACGCTTGGCTGCGTCGGTATTGGGACCGGGCTTCAACTTGGTATTCACGAATTCGGCGGCCTTGGGCAGCTGCGCGCAAGTGATCGGCGACTGCGCCTGGGCTTGCGCCACGATTGGCGCGAGAATTATTCCGGCGGCCAGCGCCGCGAACATCAACCGCATTGGAACCCCTCCCTCGCGCGCGAAGAGCGGCGCGAACCGCGATGCGATAGCGTCCAATCGCGGCGTAATTGCGGCAGAGCGCGGCGGACTATTCCGCGGCCTGGAGCACGACGCGCTTTTCGATGTCGGCCAGCGTCGCGGTAAGGTGGGCGCCTTCGGGATCGGCGAGTGCGGCGGCACGGGCGCTGGCGACCGCGTCGGCAGCGACTGCGACCGGCAGCCGCCGTGCCAGTGCTGGCCGCACTACGTGCTCGAAGATGGCGCGATAGTTCGCCATGCCGCGTTTCCAGGTGTCGCCATAACCCTTGATCAGATTGGCGCATTCGGCGATCTCGAGCGCCAGATGCGGCGACAGCGAAGCGGCATCGGCGATCGCCGCGAGCCAGGTTTCGATCTCCCGCTGCTCGGCCTGGAAGCGATGCGTCTTGCGCCGGTAGCGCCGCAGCGACGCCAGCGCCTTGAGGCGCAGATAGCCGGCGACGGTATGGGTCTTGATGTGCATGCCCCAATAGACGCGGCCGAGCCAGCCGCGCCGCTCAGCCAGCGCCAAAATCGGCCGCGCCAGCGCCGGCGGCAGGATGGAGCAAAATTCATCGATGCCGGGCTTGAAATATTCGATGACGCGCACTGGATCGCCGGGCGCGGCGCCGAACTCGGCGCGGATACGCGCGGGTCGCGCCGGGTCGGATTTGACCTGTGCGACGCGGATCACGTCTTCGAACGACATGCGCAATGCCAGATGGCGCGCGGCCGTCTGGGCGAGCTTGCCGCCCAGACTCGCCGCCACATCGACGGCGACCATGCGCCGGACACGGTCGAGATAGTCGCGCGCGTAGGCGGCGTCCTGATAATCCGCCAGCCGGCGCATTCCTTCGACCGCAACCGGCCACACAGCTTCGGGCAGCGTCGCCGCTTCGGCTTCGAGCGTCGTAAGATCGGCGATGCCGCTGCGCCAGCGTTTATCCACCGGGTGCGGCATTTGCGACTGTCCGCGTTGCGCCGCTGCCAGCCCGGCGCGGAAACCGCGCAGATTGGCCTCCGCCGCGCGGCCACCTTCGGCGATCACCGCCTCGAACGTGTCGATGGGAATCGCCAGCATGCCGGTGCCAGCGAACGCGCCGAGCATCACGGCATTGACCATCGCGTCGGCTTCGCGCGCCAACGTCTCCAGGTCGAGGATCAGGCTGGCGCGCGCGTGACGATCGATAAGCTCGATGAGCCGCGTATCGTCGAGACGGCCATCCGCCATCGCCATTTTCTCGGGCATGATGTAGCTG
>JBAVMB010000226.1:0-3279 GCA_049689615.1 Allostellaceae bacterium | reverse complement strand
GGATCTCGGAGAACGGCGGCGATGCGTGGACGGCGCCCGAAGGCCGCCTGCCGCCGGTCAACGCGGTGCGGTTCGCGGCCTAGGGCACGGAAAAGAAAGCAAAATAAGGCGCGAAACCCTTGCTTCCCGCGCGCCAGGACATAAATAGACCCTGTGGTCGATCCTGGTGAGTGATATGGCGACGCGTCCCAAAGTCTCGTTCGACGGCACGAATATCTGGCGGCGGCTCGAAGCCTGTGAGTTGGTGGCGCGCGCCTACGGCTGGCACCCCAACGACGTCATCCATTTCGCCGACGAGATCCGCGGCGCCTTCTCCGACGAGGAAGCGACCGAGATCATCGAACGCGAATTCGACATTGTTTAAGACGCTGACGGGGCCGGCACGGCGGCTGATTGACACCCTTCCGGGCCGCTCCTAGCGTGCGCCCTGTCATGGTCGATTCGCTTGTCATTTCGGTCGCCCAGTTCGATCCCACCGTCGGCGACATCGCCGGCAACGTGGCCAAGCTGCGCCGCGCGCTGGCCGAGGCGCGCGGCCAAAGCGCCGATCTCGTGGTCGCGAGCGAACTGATCGTCGCCGGCTATCCGCCCGAAGATCTGGTTCTGAAGCCGGCCTTCGTCGCTGCCTGCCAGGCGGCGGTGACGAACTTCGCGCGCGAGACCAAGGACGCGCCGGCGGTGCTGCTCGGTTCGCCGTGGCATCAGGATGGCAAGTTGTTCAACGCCGCGGTGCTCTTGGCCGACGGCAAGGTCGCGGCGGTGCGCTTCAAGCACGAGCTGCCGAACTACGGCGTCTTCGACGAGAAACGCGTCTTCGCCGCCGGCCCGGCGCCGGGTCCGATCCCATTCAAGGGCGTGCGTCTCGGAGTCATGGTGTGCGAGGACATGTGGACACCGGACGTCGCCGAGACGCTGCAAGAATCCGGCGCCGATCTGCTCATTGTCATCAATGGCTCACCCTTCGAAACCGACAAGCTCGGCGAGCGCGTGTCGCTCGCGGTCGCGCGCGTCAAGGAGACCGGCTTGCCGCTGCTTTACGTCAATCAGGTCGGCGGCCAGGACGAACTGGTATTCGACGGCGCCTCGTTCGCGCTCGACGCATCGTTCAATCACCGCCTCCAGGCGCCGAGCTGGCGCGAGGCGCAGCCGCTGACCAAATGGCGCCGCGCTGGACGGCGCTGGACGGTCGAAGCGGGCGCGCTCGAAAAGCCGGAGGAGGGCGCGGCCGCGATCTATCACGCGCTGGTGCTGGGGTTGCGTGACTACGTCCGCAAGAACCGCTTTCCCGGCGTGGTCATCGGCCTGTCGGGCGGTGTCGATTCCGCGTTGACCGCTGCGGTCGCGGTCGATGCGCTCGGTCCCGACAAGGTGCACGGCGTCATCATGCCGTCACCTTATACCTCGGCTGAAAGCGTCGAGGACGCGACCGAGGTCGCGACACTCTTGGGTTGCGAGCTGCGCTCCATCGAGATCACGCCGGCGATGAAGGCGTTCGAAAAGACTCTGGCGGAGTCCTTCAAAGGCCGCACGCCCGACACCGCCGAGGAGAACATCCAGGCGCGCGCCCGCGGCATCACGCTGATGGCGCTCAGCAACAAGTTCGGCTGGATGGTGCTGTCGACCGGCAACAAGTCGGAGATGTCGGTCGGCTACGCGACGCTCTACGGCGACATGTGCGGCGGCTATTCGGTTCTGAAGGACGTCTACAAGATGACGGTCTATGCGCTATGCCGCTGGCGCAACGCCAACCGGCCCGACGATTTCCTCGGTCCCGCCGGCCGCGTCATGCCCGAGCGCGTGCTGACCAAGGCGCCGACCGCCGAGCTCAAGCCCAACCAGACCGACCAGGACACGTTGCCGCCTTACGCGGCGCTCGACGGCATTCTCGAATGCCTGATCGAGCACGAGATGACCGTGGCCGACATCGTCAAAAAAGGCTTCGACGAGGAAACCGTGCGCAAGGTCTGGGCGATGGTTGACCGCGCCGAATATAAGCGCCGCCAGGCGCCGCCCGGCGTCAAGATCACGCGCCGCGCTTTTGGCCGCGACCGCCGCTATCCGATCACCAACGCCTTCACCGCCGCCGCGTCTGCCGTCGAATTCGATCCCGGCGAGACGCCGCGTGCGCCCACGCCCGCACCGTCCACATAAGAAGAAGCCTCATGCCGCCAGACCAGACCGCCGCCGCGCCCGGCCGCGACTTCATCCGCGGCATCGTCGACGCCGATCTCAAATCGGGCCGCGTCAAAAGCGTGGTGACGCGCTTTCCGCCCGAGCCCAACGGTTATCTCCATATCGGCCACGCCAAGTCGATCTGCCTCAATTTCGGCATCGCCAAGGAATTCGGCGGCGTCTGTCATCTGCGTTTCGACGACACCAATCCGGTGAAGGAGGAGCAGGAATTCATCGACGCGATCGAGAGCGACGTGCGCTGGCTCGGCTTCGACTGGGGCACGCATCTGCATCACGCCTCGGACTATTTCGAGCGGCTCTTCGAATGGGCGGAGCATCTGATCCGCGCCGGCAAGGCCTATGTCGACGACACGCCGCCGGACGAGATGGCGAGGCTGCGCGGCTCGCTGACCGAAGCGGGCAAGGAAAGTCCGTTCCGCAATCGCAGCGTCGAGGAAAATCTCGATCTCTTCCGCCGCATGCGCGCCGGCGAATTTCCCAATGGCGCGCGGGTGCTGCGCGCCAAGATCGACATGGCAAGCGGCAACATCAACCTGCGCGATCCGGTGCTCTACCGCATTCTGAACGTCGAGCATCCGCGCACTGGCAAAAAGTGGTCGATCTATCCGACCTACGATTTCGCTCACGGCCAGTCCGATGCGATCGAAGGCATCACCCATTCGATCTGCACCCTCGAGTTCGAGGATCACCGGCCGCTTTACGACTGGTTCATCGCCAATTTGCCGGTGCCGTCGCAGCCGCATCAGTATGAGTTCGCGCGCCTCAATCTCGGCTACACCGTGTTGTCGAAGCGGTTCCTGACGGAACTGGTAATGGAGCGTCGCGTGACGGGGTGGGACGATCCGCGCATGCCGACGCTCGCCGGCTTGCGCCGGCGCGGCGTGCCGCCCGAGGCGATCCGCGATTTCGTCGGCCGCATCGGCGTCGCCAAGGCGAATTCGCTGGTGGACCTGGGTCTGTTCGACTTCGCCGTGCGCGAACAGTTGAACAAGTCTGCGCTCAGGCGCATGGGCGTGCTGCGGCCCTTAAAGATCGTCATCGAGAACTATCTCGAAGGCCAAAGCGAATTGCTCGATGCGGTCAACC
>JBAVMB010000225.1:0-3823 GCA_049689615.1 Allostellaceae bacterium | reverse complement strand
GCTTTGGCCGCTGTCGCGCGCCCTATATCCCAAACAGCTCCTTCCCCTCGTGTCCGATCATTCGCTGCTGCAGGAAGCGGTGATGCGTATCGCCGACCGCAAGCGATTTGCCGCGCCGCTGGTCGTGTCCAATGACGAGCACCGTTTCATCGTCGCCGAACAGCTACGGATCGCCGGTACGGAACCCAGCGCCATCCTGCTTGAGCCGATGGGCCGCAATACGGCGCCGGCCGCCGCAGTGGCGGCGTTGACATTGACGGCGCGGACACCTGATGCGCTGCTGCTCGTCATGCCGTCCGATCACGTCATCGCCGACCGGGAAGCCTTCCTCGCGGCAGTCGAGCGCGCCGCATCGGCCGCCCGTCTCGGCCGGCTGGTCACCTTCGGCATCAAGGCGGCCAAACCGGAGACCGGCTACGGCTACATCAAGCGCGGCGCGACGCTCGATGGCATTGCCGGCGCATTCGAAGTCGCGGGCTTCGTCGAAAAGCCCGATGTCAAACGCGCCAAATCCTACGTCGCGTCCGGCGATTATTCCTGGAACAGCGGCATCTTCCTGCTGCCGGCGGCGCTTTATCTGCGCGAGCTCGAACGGTTGAAGCCGGAGCTGCTGAACGCCTGCCGCGCCGCTGTCGCCAAGGCGGAGCGCGACCTCGATTTCATCCGGCTCGACAAAGACGAATTCGCCAAGGCCGAAAACGTCTCCATCGACTATGCGGTGATGGAGCACACACCTCTTGCCGCGGTCGTGCCGACCGAGATGGGCTGGAGCGACGTCGGCACCTGGGACGCACTGTGGCAGATCGGCCGCAAGGACAATGCCGGCAACCTCGCCACCGGCGATGTGGTGATCGAGGATTCCCGCAACAATCTGCTGCGCGCCGACAGCGGCCTGCTTGCCGTGCTTGGCGTCGAAGATCTCGTCGTCGTGGCGACCTCGGACGTGGTCATGGTCGCGAAGCGCGACCGTGCCCAGGACATCAAGCAGCTGGTTGCCAAGCTCGAGCACGCCGGCCGCGCCGAGCTCAAGACGCATCCGCTGGTGCATCGTCCGTGGGGCACCTACCGCTCGATCCACGCCGGCGAACGAGTCCAGGTGAAGCACATCATGGTTAAGCCGGGCGCCAAGCTGAGCCTGCAGAAACACCACCATCGCGCCGAGCACTGGGTCGTCGTCACCGGCACCGCCAAGGTCACCCGCGACAACGACGAGACAATCCTCTACGAGGATCAATCGACCTACATCCCGATGGGTACTGTCCACCGGCTCGAGAACCCGGGCAAGATTCCGCTGCACCTGATCGAGGTGCAATCCGGCAGCTATCTCGGCGAGGACGATATCGTGCGCATCGAGGACACGTACGGCCGCATCGAGAAGAAATAGCGCCTAACCGGCGAGCTTTTTTTTCAGCGCCTCGTTGACGAGCGCCGGGTTCGCCCTGCCCTGCGTCGCTTTCATCACCTGACCGACGAAATAAGCGAGCAGCTTTTCCTTGCCGGCACGATAATCGCCGACCTTGCCGGGCTCTTTTGCCAGAATCGCGTCGATCGCTTTTTCGATCGTACCGGTATCCGTCACCTGTTTGAGGCCCTTTTCCGAAACGATCGCGCGCGCGGACTTGCCGCCGGCGATCATCTCGGCGAAGACATCCTTGGCGAGCCGGCCCGACAAGGTGCCGTCGGCAATGAGGTCGATTAGCTCGCCGAGGCCCCGCGCGCTGACCGGCGATTCCGCAATCGTCTTGCCGAGTTTGTTGAGGACGCCGAAGAGTTCGACCGTCACCCAGTTTGACACCAGCTTGGGATCGCGGCCCTTCGCCACGTCTTCGAAGAACGCCGCGTTCTCGCGTTCGCCGACAAGCAGGCCGGCATCATAGGCCGACAATTTGTAGTCGCGCATAAAGCGCGCCTTTTTGATGTCGGGGAGTTCGGGCAGGTCGACCTTGAGCTTCGCCAGCCACGCAGGATCGAGCGTGACCGGCAGCAGATCGGGATCGGGGAAATAACGGTAATCGTGCGACTCTTCCTTGCTGCGCATCGAGCGCGTCACGCCCTTGCCGCTATCGAAAAGGCGGGTTTCTTGTGCGATGGTCCCGCCCTCCTCGATCACCTCGATCTGACGGTGCGCCTCGAACTCGATCGCCTGCATGACGAACCGGATGGAATTCACATTCTTGATCTCGCACCGCGTGCCGAGCGCGCCGCCCGGCTTGCGCACCGACACGTTGCAGTCGCAACGCAGATTGCCCTCTTCCATGTTGGCGTCGCAGGTACCGAGATAACGCAGGATCGCGCGCAGCTTGCGCAGGTAGGCGCCGGCTTCCTCGGCGCTGCGCAAATCGGGCTCCGAGACGATTTCCATCAGCGCCACGCCGGCGCGATTGAGATCGACGTAAGTCTTCGACGGATGCTGATCGTGCAGGCTCTTGCCGGCATCTTGCTCGAGATGCAGCCGCGTGATGCCGATCTCGCGCGCCGTGCCGTCTGGCATGTCGAGCACGATCTTGCCCTTGCCGACGATCGGTCGCGAGAATTGCGAAATCTGATAACCAGCCGGAAGATCGGGATAGAAATAGTTCTTCCGGTCGAAAACCGATTGCAGATTGATCTGTGCGTCAAGGCCGAGGCCTGTCTTGACTGCCTGCTCGACGCAGAAGCGATTGAGCACCGGCAGCATGCCGGGAAACGCGGCATCGACGGTCGAGACCTGCGTATTCGGCTCGGCGCCAAAATCGGTCGCAGCACCGGAAAACAGTTTGGCCTTGGAGATGATTTGGGCGTGAACCTCGAGGCCAATCACGATCTCCCAGTCACCGGTATGGCCCCTGATCAGATGGCTCATGCCGAACCCGCCGCGAACGCCGGTACCGCGTCGAATTTTGCGGCGTCTTCGAGGATCGCCGCGACACGCAGCACGGTCTCTTCGTCGAACGCCTTGCCGATCACTTGCAATCCCAGCGGCAAGCCGTCCGCCGACAAACCCGCCGGCACCGAGATGCCCGGCAGCCCGGCCAGGTTGACCGGCACGGTGAAGACGTCGTTCAGGTACATGGCGATCGGATCGTCCATCTTCTCGCCGATAGCGAAGGCCGCCGAGGGCGCCGTCGGCGTCAGCATCGCGTCGCAGCTCTTGAACGCCTCGTCGAAGTCGCGCGCGATCAGCGCGCGTACCTTCTGCGCCTTCAGATAATAGGCATCGTAGTAGCCGGCCGACAGCACATAGGTCCCGATGAGCACGCGACGGCGCACCTCGGCGCCGAAGCCCTGGCCGCGCGTGTTCTCGTAGAGCGCTTCGAGCGTCTCGCCGGGCACGCGCAAACCGAAGCGTACGCCGTCGTAGCGCGCCAGGTTTGACGAAGCCTCGGCCGGCGCAATGATGTAATAGGTCGCGAGCGCGTACTTGGTCATCTTCAAGCTGATGTCAACCGTGGTTGCGCCGGCGGCTTTGACCCATTCGATGCCGCGCTGCCACAGCATTTCGATCTCTTTCGGCATGCCGTCGAGCCGGTATTCCTTGGGAATACCGATGCGAAGTCCTTTGATCGACTGTCCGACCACGGCTTCGAAATTCGGCACCGGCAGCGGCGCCGATGTTGCGTCCTTGGGATCGTGACCGGCCATCGCCTGGAGCATGATTGCGGCATCGCGCACGTCGCGCGTCATCGGACCCGCCTGGTCGAGCGACGAGGCGAAGGCGACGATGCCCCAGCGCGAACAGCGGCCGTAGGTCGGTTTCATCCCGACGATGCCGCAGAAGCTCGCCGGCTGACGGATCGAGCCGCCGGTGTCGGTGCCAGTTGCCGCAAGCGCCGCACGCGCCGCC
>JBAVMB010000224.1:0-1631 GCA_049689615.1 Allostellaceae bacterium | reverse complement strand
GCATCAGGCCGAGCGCCGGCGCTGGGCTACGCAACATGCCGACGCGCTGGCACCCGCGATGGCGCCGAGTTCTGCCGATTGCGATCCGGAGCGGCGGCTGCGCATCGGCTACGTGAGCGCGCATTTCCGCGCTTACGCTGCGAGCTACGCCTTTGGCGGCGTGCTGACGCATCACGATCCGGCCAAGGTCGAGGTCTTCTGCTATTCTGATACGCGGCAGGAAGACGAACTGACGGCAATTTTCCGCCGCGCTGCGCAGCATTGGCGCGATACCGCCGATCTGAGCGACGCCGCCCTCGCCGAACGCATCGCGCGCGACCGGGTCGACATCCTGGTGGATCTGGTCGGCCATATGGGCGGCCACCGGCTTCTCGTGTTCGCGCGCAAGCCGGCACCGATCCAGATCACCGCCTGGGGCGAGCCGACCGGCACCGGCCTTAAGACGATGGACTACCTGTTCGCCGATCCGGTGCTGATCCCGTCGGCCGAGCGGCCGTTGTTCGCGGAGCAGATCATCGATCTACCGGGCGCGCTCGGTTACTGGACGCCCGAGCCCCTGCCCGCGCCCGGTCCGCTGCCGGCGCGCGCCAATGGCTTCGTCACCTTCGGCTCGTTCAACCGCCGCGCCAAGGTGACACCAGGCGTGCTGCGCGACTGGAGCGCAATCCTGCGCGAACTGCCCGACGCGCGTCTGGTGCTCAAGGCGAAGCAATTCGGCGATCCGGCCGAGCAAGTGTCGCTGCGCGACGAATTTGCGAGCGCTGACATGCCGGTCGAGCGTGTGACGTTCCTGGGCCAGACCGGCCGCGCTGAGCATTTCGCCGCCTATCGCAGGCTCGACCTGGCGCTCGACCCGTTTCCACACGGCGGCGGCATGACGACGCTCGACGCGCTGGCGATGGGCGTGCCGGTGATCACGCGCATCGGCCGCACGATTCCGTCGCGGCTGGCGGCGAGTTGCCTTACCGCGCTCGACCTCAAGCAATTCATCGCCACCGATGCGGAAGGCTACGTTGCCACCGCGGTCGCAGCGGCGCGCGAACTTGCCGCGCTCGAAAAATTGCGCGCCGAATTGCCGGCCCGTTTGGCGCATTCGTCCATAGGCGACGCGCGCCGGTATGCAGAAGCCGTCGAAGGCGCCTATCGCGCCGCCTGGCGGCGGTATTGCGCCGCAGGCGCCCAACTCCGGCCCAATTGAAGGCCGCAGCCTTTCGGGGCACAGTGGCGCGGATCGAATTTGCCGGGAGGCAGCGTGCGCCGTTTCGTCGTTGGATTATTGGCCGTGATCGGCGCGGTCACCCTGCTCGGCATGCTGAGCACGGCGGGGCTGGTGGTCTGGACGAAGGTCAGCGGGCCGCGTGTGCCCGAAGCGGCGATCCTGACGCTCGACATCGACGGCAATCTGCCCGATGCGCCGCGCAACGCAGGCCTGCTGGCGTTGCTGCAGCCGCACAAGACCAGCCTGCGCGACGCGGTCGATTCGCTCGACAAGGCAAGCCGCGACTCGCGCGTCAAAGGGCTGCTGCTGCGCATCGGCGGCAACGACATCGGCTTCGCGCAGGCGCAGGAGCTGCGCGACGCGATCAAAGACTTCCGCGCCAGGGGCAAGGTCGCCTTCGCCTATTCCGAGA
>JBAVMB010000223.1:0-3979 GCA_049689615.1 Allostellaceae bacterium | reverse complement strand
AGCATTTCTTGCCGATGACGACGCCGAGTTCGCCCTCGTAGACGATCCGGCCGGAATAGGATTTGGGACGGTCGATCGGCGTGTCGGGACCGCAAAACGCGTTGTTGGCCTTGAGGAAATAAAGCGGCTCGGGCGGCACTGCGAAATTGTTCTTGGCGGCGAGCTGGTGGAAGTTGTTCCACAGGCAGACCATCTTCGAAGGCTCACACGGCGTCAGCAGCTTGACTGCGCTGCGCTTGACGGTTTCGCCGGTGGGCTTGGCGCCGGCGAATAGGTCGCCGCTGTGAATCGTAATCGTGTCGCCGTCGAGCGTGCCGAAGCCGGTGCGGCCGTCGCGCTCGAACCGAACCCATTGCGTCATGATTTGTCTCCCTTGAATCGGACAGTCCCGGCCATCCGTTTCGTTGTATGGTAGCGCGTTTCGCCGGATCGTCTGAAGCGCGCCAGCCGCAATGCAGCACTCGCGAACACGCGCGGCAAATCGGCGCTTTATGCGCGCGCCGAGCCATGTCATATACGCGCGGGGATCATGGGCGGATTCAGAACTTATCTCGACGCTTCGCGCGATGTGCTCGCTGCTGCTGCAGCCGCCATCGACGAAGCCCAGGTCGAGCGGGCGATCGGTGTCATCCACGCCGCGCTGGCATCCCAGAAGCCATTGCTGATTTGCGGCAACGGCGGCTCGGCCGCCGATGCGATGCACATCGCTGGCGAGCTCGTCGGCCGTTACAAGAAAGAGCGCCGCGCGCTCAAGGCGATGGCTCTAGTGGCCGACCCTGCAGTCATCACCGCCTGGAGCAACGATTACAGCTACGACAGCGCATTCGCACGCCAAGTCGAGGCCTTCGGCGAAGCCGGCGGCGTGCTGCTGGCGCTGTCGACGAGCGGCAACTCGACGAACGTCATCGCTGCCGCCGAGGCTGCGCACAAAAAGGCGATGACAGTGGTGGCGTTGACGGGCGCGGGCGGCGGCAAGCTCGCGCCCCACGTCGATATCCTGCTGGCGGTGCCGGCGACGGACACGCCGCTTATCCAGCAGGTCCATATCTGCCTTTATCATTATCTCTGCGCCGAAGTTGAATCGCGCATCGCGCGCTGATGCTCAGCGCGTGGCGCTGATCAGCTGGTTGAGCCGGCCGCCGCAGGCGGCGGCGATGCGCGGCTGTTCGTCCGGCGTATCGATCTGGCGCACGTGTTCGCGCCGGCGCACGTCGTCGAGCGTCTTCATAAACGCCGCGCCCACCGTTGTGACGAGCTGATCGACGCGAAGGTCGGCGGCAGCTGCATCGGCGCCCCAGAAGCCGGCGCCATTGCCGATACGGGCTGGAAGGCCGGCGTCGAACGTGGCGGCCTCGCGCGGGATGAGCCTGTCGTCGAGCGCGACGTGCCGCATCTCATGCGCCAGAATCGCTGCATGCAGGCACGGCTCGTTAGCGAATTTGCGCGCAACGTGAACGATACGCACGGCATAGCTCAGGCGCAGGACAATGTCGTCCGGATAGGCGCAGACGCCGGCGGTAAGCGCCGGCGCGTGACGGATGCGGTATTGCGCGCTGAGCGACAATTTGACCTCCGTGACGCCGAGCGCCTCGCGGCCGACCGTAAGGCCCGCGTCTTTCGACAACTGCGCCAACGGCGCCGCATTGTCATAGGACGGCGAGCGGCTGGCGAACTCGATGCGCGCGGCCGGCATGACGCCACCCGGACAGGCGCGCTGATCTTGTGCGGTGACGGTTGGCCCGGAAACACCGGTTGTGACCAGTGTTGGCGTGGCGCAGGCCCCCAGCGAGAGCAACGCCACAGAAGGTAATAGATACCGCGGACGCCTTAGGCGCCCGAGCGGCATACGCGACAATAAAGCGTGCGTCGAAGCGCCTAGCGGCCGAGGGCCTGAGCAAGCGTCGTAAACGTGCCGTTGAGCGCAAGACCGACGTCGCGCAAGCTCGTCACCACAACGAGGCCCATCAGCGCAAAGATCAAGCTATACTCGATCGCGGTGACGCCAGAATCGTCATCGGCGAGGCGGCGGAGAAAGGCGGTCATGGCGGGGCTCCGTTAACGGACGGTTAGTCAAATATAGATCGATTGCAAACGATCACAAATAAAATCAACGTAAATACCGCACTCTTTCATTTCAAAAACAATATGAGTGCCGTTCAGATTGACGCCGGCGCCGCACCGTGTCGGCGATTTTATCACGACCGCGGTTAAATTCGTGACTTCACCGATACTTAACCACAAAGCGCGACACTCCCTCTAACCATTCACGTCCGCGTGCGAGGGGATTGCCGTGTCGCGTTCCAAAGCTATCGCCGCCATCGCGCGCGGCGGCAACGCCTTGAGGATTCTCGTCCTGGCGACCGCCAACGCCGTAGCCCTGTCGGGGTGCGCGATGTTCGGCAACAACGCGGCAGCGACGGCGGAAAAGATCGCCGCCGCCCAGGCCGATGTGATGCACCAGCAGGTCGAAGCTTCGAAGCCGGCGCTCGAACGCGGTGACGAAGCCGTGGCGCAAGGCGATAACACCGCCGCTGCGACTTTCTACCGGCAGGCGCACAGCGACGATCAGAATTCGCCGGTGCCGCTGTTGCGGCTGGGCAAGGCCGACATCGCACTCGGCCAGTACACCCAAGCCTACGAGGCGTATCACCTCGTTCAGGTGCTCAAGCCTAACGATCCGGAAGCCGCTTTCCGCCTAGGCGAACTGATGCTGGTGCGCGGCTCGCCACAGGCGGCCATCGACGAGTTCAATATCGCAGTTGCGAGCCGCAAGGACGACCCGGCGCTGTTCAGCGCAATCGGCGTCGCCTACAGCTCGATGGGGCAATACGATACTGCCATCAAGACCTACCAAGCTGGCCTCGCGATTGCGCCCAAGCACTTTGGACTGCTCAACAATCTGGCGATGGCCCAGTTCCTGTCGGGCGACTATGACGGCGCGGTCAAGACCCTGACGGCGCTTGTCGCGATGCCGAACGCGGCGCCGCGTTACCGCCGCAACCTCGCCTTCATCGAGGCGGTGCATGGCGATATGGACAAAGCGCGCCAGACCGTCACGAGCGATGCTGACCGCGCAGCCCTCGATGCCGAGCTCGCCGCCTACCGTGGCGCCGGCGGCAATTCCGGCCAACCTGCGGATCGCACGGCCTTGATGGGTATCCATTTCGCGAGTCCCACGACCCGGCCGACCAGCCAAGCCGCAGCCGACAAGGCACCCGAAGCCGTCGCCGCCCAATAGGTCAGTAATCTTACCTATGGGCTTAAGACGCGGATTTCGCGTGGTTTTCACCGGGCATTAACCAGAGTTCGCCACAATGGATTCACAGTAAACCCGCCGTCCGACCGCCGTTCGCCTTGATTCGGACGACATCGGCCGGAATGGACGCTGAGAGGACCGACCGCACGATGTTTGCAACTCTTCCGCCTCGCCGACTGCTGCTGCTGGCGACCGCCATGGTGCTGTCGCTGGTCACCGCGCTGGTTGTACGCGCGTGGGTCGAGCACGTGCGTACCGAAGCCGCTGCGCCGGTTGCTCAGATGACCGCGCCGCCGCCGCCCAAGATGATTCTGGTTGCGGCCAAGGCTCTGCCCGCCGGCCATTTCATCCACACCGAAGACCTTACTTGGCAGAGCTGGCCGGACAGCGAAGTGTCCAAGTCCTACATGGTCAAGGGCGGTATCAATCTCGACACGATCGTCGGCTCGGTGGCGAAGAATGGCATCGCGCCCGGCGAACCGATCACCGATCTGCGTATCGTCAAGAAAGGCGACCGCGGCTTCCTCGCCGCGATCGTCACGCCCGGTTTTCGCGCCATCACCGTGCCGCTCCAAAGCGGCGTCGGACTGTCCGGCCTGGCGATGCCCGGCGACCGCGTCGATTTGATCCTGACGATGGACGTCCCTTCGGCCGACAAGAACGCACAGCCGCGACGCATGTCGGAGACGGTATTACAGGACATTCGCGTGCTCGCGGTCGACC
>JBAVMB010000222.1:0-5812 GCA_049689615.1 Allostellaceae bacterium | reverse complement strand
CCCGGCTGCTGAGTGCGCGACGGCATCCGTGTTCGGTCCATGACCGAATAATGATCCCGTGTCGGCGGCCGTTCCACCGTTACGCGGGCAACAAATCGACGAACCAGAAGCCTTTGGTAGCGCTGGGGCCGGGCGCGGCCGGCACGGGGATCGCCGGGCCGTTCGCAGGTGCGGCGGCAGGTGTAGCTTCGAGCGGCCGATAGACCTTCTCGCCGACCTTAAATTCCACCGGCGTCCGAAACACCGGCCCGTTCCACACGAAGCTGTGATATTCGCCATTTTCGCCGCACGGATCGACGCCGTCGGGCAATGTCGCGAAAAATTCAGCGCTCAACTCGCGGCCGACGTCGGCTCCGCCGAGCATCGCATCGTTGGCGCAGCACAGCACGGCACGGAATCCGCGCGCGACGAATTCCTGCGCGAGGTGCGTCGTGTTCGCCTGCCACAGCGGAAACGTGCCGTGCATGCGGAGCTCGGCGAGCAGCTTCTCGCGCCATTGCCGCAAGTCGGCGAGGAAGATGTCGCCGAACGCGACGGTCTCGACGCCGCGCTCGCGCCAGACGCCAAGCGTCTGACGCAGCGCCGCGACATAGGCGTCGTTGGTGCCCGATGGACCGACATACATGGTGTCGAGCGGCAATCCTGCGGCGTGGGCCTGCGCCGCGATTAGCTCTTCGCGCACGCCGTGCATCGAGACGCGACGATACTGCGAATTGACCGTGGTGATCAGCGCGACGATCTCGTATTCGCCGGCGCGGCGCAGGCGATCGAGTGCCAGCCCGGAATCCTTGCCACCGCTCCAGAACAGAACCGCACGCGGCTTCATCACATTGCCTGGAAGATCGCCTTCGGAATCATGGCGTGGATGCCTTTGACGCCATCGACGTTCTGCGTCACTTCGAAATCGACGGCGACGCTGGCGAGCGCATAAGCATCGGCCGGATCGAGGCCATGCACCTCGCCGAGGAACTTGATTGTTTCGCGCACGGCGATGCGCATCGCTTCGTCGAGGCTTTCGTGCAGGCCCATGGTGATCCAGTGAGTCGCGGTCTCGGCGCGCGGCAGGCTCCAGAATTTTCGCTTCAACAATTCAAGGCGGAATGTGCCCGTGAGCGACGTCTCGATCGCCGTCAGATTGACCTCGCCGTCGCCTTGCGCGGCATGCCCGTCGCCGGTCATGAACAGCGCGCCCGGAACGTGCACCGGGAGAAAAAGCGTCGATCCGGCAGTCAGCTCGTTGAGGTCGATGTTGCCGCCGAACGGTCCCGGCGGCGCCGAATTGAGCTTGCCCAGCGTCAACGCCGGACCGGTCGCCATGATGCCGAAGAACGGCTTCAGCGGAATCGCGATGCCGGGCGTGAAACGAGCGACACGCGCGTCCATGTCGAACGGAATCACGAGACTGCGGTTGAGGGTGAACTCGGCCGGCAGCGTCCCTTTGCCCATACGCGCCGAATTGACGCCGTACGGCACACGCGGCTCGGCCGCCAGCACGTGCACCGCCAGCACGTCCCCGGGCTCGGCGCCGTCGACATAGATCGGCGCGGAAACAATGTGCGGTCCGGCGCCCGAATGCTGCACCTTGGCGTAGATCGCGACCGCATCGGCCAAGACCTCGGCCTTGGGAATGCCGAAGCGCTTGAAGAAACTGACCGGATCGCCTTGGTCTGCAAGCAGGCCTTCGTGCGAGATGGTATCGATCGTCACAGTCGCGCCAGGCTCGACGCGCAGCACCGGCTCGGCTGCGCTCCACAGGTAGCCCCAGTGCACGGTTTCCGGTCCGGATTTGACGTGGAATGCATTGTCGCCGGTTTGGCGCACCAAGCCGGCTTTACGCGCGCGCCTGGCGAGCGCATCCGATACATTGCCAGCGGCGGCCGTCGGCTTCGCCTGGCTCCCTGGCGCTTCGTCGGAAGCGAGGAAGTCGCGTACTGCGCGCGACTTCAGGCCCTTAGCCAGGAACGCGCGCTCGTCCGGCCCGATAAGGGCGACGCGCGACAGCTCTTCGATGAATTCGGCGAACGGACCCGGCTTGGCGCGGCGGGCGGCGCGGGGCTTTTTTCGCGAGGCCATCGCTGTCTCCTAGCGGTCTGCCGTGCGAACTGCAAGTCGGGCCACGGCGCAAACGAAAACCCCCGTCGGCGCGGCCGACGGGGGTTTGAACGCGAAACCGAAGCGACGCTTCAGACGCTGTAATACATCTCGAACTCGATCGGATGGGGCGTGTGCTCGAACTTGTGCACTTCTTCCATCTTGAGATCGATGTAGGACTCGATGAAGTCCTTGGTGAACACGTCGCCCTTGAGGAGGAATGCGTGATCGGCCTTGAGACTTTCAAGCGCCTCGCGCAGCGAACCGCAGACGGTGGGCACGCCCTTCAATTCCTCGGGAGGCAGATCGTAGAGGTTCTTGTCCATCGGCTGGCCCGGATTGATCTTGTTCTGCACGCCGTCGATGCCCGCCATCAGCATCGCCGCGAAGGCGAGATACGGATTGGCGGCCGGATCCGGGAAACGGACCTCGACGCGCTTCGCCTTCGGGCTCGAGACGATCGGAATGCGGCACGACGCCGAGCGGTTGCGCGCGGAGTAGGCGAGCAGTACCGGTGCCTCGAATCCCGGGATCAGCCGCTTGTAGCTGTTGGTCGTCGGGTTGGTGAAGGCGTTGATTGCCTTGGCGTGCTTGATGATGCCGCCGATGTAGTGCAGCGCAAAGTCCGACAGATCGGCATAGCCCGAGCCGGCAAACAGCGGCTTGTCGCCTTTCCACACCGACTGGTGTGTGTGCATCCCCGAGCCGTTGTCGCCCTTGATCGGCTTCGGCATGAAGGTCGCGGTTTTGCCGTACTGGTTCGCGACCATCATGATCACGTACTTGTAGATCTGCATCTGGTCGGCGGTGGTGACGAGCGTGTTGAACTCGAAGCCGAGTTCGTGCTGCGCCGGTGCCACCTCGTGGTGGTGTTTTTCGACCTTGAGGCCCATGTCGGACATGGTCGAAAGCATCTCGGAACGCAGGTCGTATGTGCTATCCACCGGAGGCACCGGGAAATAGCCGCCCTTGATCGGCGGACGATGGCCGGTGTTGCCGTCGGGCAGTTTGCGGTCGCTGTAGTAGGGGCCTTCCTCGCTGTCGACCGAATAGAACTGCGTCTCCATCGACGACTTGTAGCGCACGTCGTCGAACACGAAGAATTCGGCCTCGGGACCGAAGAACGCCGTGTCGCCGAGGCCGGTCGAAGCGAGATACTTCTCCGCCTTCTTGGCAATCGAGCGCGGGCAGCGTCCGTAGGGCTGGCCCGACAATGGCTCGTGCGTGTCGCAGAATATCGCGATCGTCGTCTGGGCGCAGAACGGATCGAGCACCGCGGTCGCGAAATCCGGCATCAGAAGCATGTCGCTCTCGTTGATCGCCTTCCAGCCGGCGATCGACGAGCCGTCGAACGCAATGCCGCCCTTGAGCAGGTCGTTGGTCACCGACTTGATGTGATAGGTCAGGTGCTGCCACTTGCCGCGCGGGTCGGTAAAGCGGAAGTCGACGTACTTGGCGTCGTGCTCCTTGATCATTTCCATGATCTTTTTCGGATCGGACATCGGATTAAGTCTCCCCTTCGTGATGGTATGTTCGGATGGCTGGTTTCATATTGGCGGGCGAGGCCGCGGAAGGCGTCAACCTAGCGGGCCGCGCACCGCAAAACTATGGATTTGCAGCGGGTCAGATCGCGTCTTTGCCCTTCTCGCCGGTGCGGATGCGGATCGCCTCTTCGATGGCGGTGACGAAGATCTTGCCGTCGCCGATGCGGCCGGTATGGGCGGCGTGCTGGATCGCCTCGATCGCGCGCGGTACCAGCGGATCGTCCATCACCACTTCGATCTTCACCTTGGGTAGGAAGTCGACGACGTACTCGGCGCCGCGATAGAGCTCGGTATGGCCTTTCTGCCGGCCGAAGCCCTTGGCCTCGGTCACGGTGATGCCCTGGATGCCGACCTCGTGCAGCGCTTCCTTCACCTCGTCGAGCTTGAACGGCTTGATGATCGCTTCGACTTTCTTCACGGGATAACCCTCTCTTGTTGTCGCCTGCGCAAAACCGGCGTCCACACGGCCGCCGTTTCAATCCTTGCCGCCTCTAAAGCATGAGGTGTGCCACAGCCCGTGGTGCTTGCTCCATGGCAAACGCCGCGGGAATCCAGTGGATAAGAACAACAAGACCAAAAAATAGGCAAGTGTGCACGATTAGCGGGCAGACACTCGCCGATTGCCCTGGCGCGTCAGCCATTCACCGAGGCGCGCCATCGCTTCTTCGATGGCCTCCCGGCTCGCGGCATAGGAAAAGCGCACGAAGCCTTCGCCGAAGGCACCGAAGCTGGTGCCGGCGACGGTAGCAATGCCGGCCTCGTCGAGCAGGCGGCGCTCGATTTCGCGCGCGCCCATGCCGGTGCCGGCGACGTTCGGAAAGGCATAGAACGCGCCGCCCGGCGTGGTGCAATGCAGGCCCGGCAGCTTGTTAAGCGCGCCGACGATCACCTGGCGGCGCTCGGCGAAGGCGCGGACCATCGCATCGACCTCGTTGCGCCGTCCGGTCAATGCGGCGATACCCGCGAACTGCGCCGCCGCGTTGACGCAGGAATGGCAGTTGATGGCGAGCCGTTCGGCAGCGGAAAAAAGCGCCTCCGGCCACACGCCGTAGCCGAGACGCCAGCCAGTCATCGCATAAGTCTTGCTCCAGCCATCGAGCAGGATGACGCGGTCAGCGATCGACGGATAGGTCAGCAGGCTCACGTGCCGCGCGCCGTCATAGAGGATCTCGCCGTAGATCTCGTCGCTCAGCACCGCGACTTTGGGAAAACGCTCAAGCCCGGCGACCAGCTTGTCGAGCTCGGCCTTGGGCACGACGCCGCCGGTCGGATTGGCAGGACTGTTGATGATAATGAGGCGCGAGCGCTCGGTCAGCTTGGCGAGTACTTCTTCAGCGCTGAACGAGAAGCCTTTCGACTCATGT
Source organism: Allostellaceae bacterium (assembly GCA_049689615.1). GTDB lineage: Bacteria > Pseudomonadota > Alphaproteobacteria > ATCC43930 > CGMCC-115725 > REEB95. The sequence goes on along the minus strand of JBAVMB010000222.1, from coordinate 813 downwards.
AAATCGATCGGCACCGGCGTCGCGCCGGAAAAGCGGATGACGCTCTCGTAAATCGGAAAGCCGGGATTGGGATAGAGGATCTCGGCGCCGGCTTCGCCGAACATCATGATAGCAAAGAACATCGTGACTTTGCCGCCTGGCACCACCAGCACGCAGTCGGGCGATACAGTGACGCCGTGGCGGCGGTGCAGATCGGCGACTACCGCCTCGCGCAGTTTCGGAATGCCGTTCGCCGGCGTATAGCCGTGATGGCCATCGGCGAGCGCCTTGCGGCCCGCCTCGACGACGTGCGGCGGCGTCGGAAAATCCGGCTGGCCGATGCCGAGATTGATGATGCGGCGGCCTTGCGCCTCGAGCGCCTTCGCCCGCGCCAGCACCTCAAACGCGCTCTCGGTGCCGAGGCGCGACATGCGCTGGGCCATGACGAGGGACGCAGTCATTTAATCATCTTAACGCCGGGTAACGCAGTCCGACTATGCGCATGCGGTGCGCCAGACCCGCACAAAAGGCCCAGCCCCAAGGGCGCTGGTTCGGCAAGAGGTATGGGGAAATGGGGCGAGTGACCGGATTCGAACCGGCGACATCCAGAATCACAATCTGGCGCTCTAACCAACTGAGCTACACTCGCCACCCGATTGCGGTCCTAGCGCGAAGGCCTTCCAAGCGTCAAGCCAAGAGCCATGAATCCGACCGATTATGCGCTGCTGACCCCCACCGAAATGGCGGCTGCCGACCGCGCCGCGGCGGCAGCTGGCGTTGCCGGCACCGTCCTGATGGATGCCGCCGGCCGCGCCGTGGCCGAAGCCGTAATGC
>JBAVMB010000221.1:0-7831 GCA_049689615.1 Allostellaceae bacterium | reverse complement strand
TTGCTCCTGGGGCGCAAGCAGCTGAGCGCGCTGACGATCCCTTGGTGCACCTATACCGATCCGGAGATCGCCCATGTTGGCCTATACGTTCGAGAGGCGCGGGAGAATGCCATACCCGTGAAGACTTTCACGGTTCTCATGCATGACGTCGATCGCGCGGTCACCGACGGCGAAGAGGAAGGATTCGTGAAGATCCATATCAGAGATGGCACCGACCAGATTCTGGGTGCGACCGTGGTGGCGCGTCACGCGGGCGAGATGATCAACGGGCTTTCGCTCGCAATCAGCTCCGGCATCGGCCTGCGTGCCGTGGCGCGGGTCATTCATACTTATCCGACGCAAGCCGAGGCGATCAAAATGGCGGCGGACGCCTATAATCGCACACGCTTGACGCCGACTCTAAAATCTTTGGTCACGCGCTGGCTGGCATTCTAACAGCGCGCCGCCGTTCGCCCACCAGTTCATCGGCGATACCGGTTGCCCGTAGATCCAAATTGTCGCTCGCGTCTCCGTCCTGGAGCGATGACGTGCTAGCGGGAGAGCAAAACGACAGAAACGCCAGCTCGCCGACGCGGCGAACTATGTCGCGCTTGGGCGCAAGGCAGGCCTCCGCTTCGCTCCGCCGTACCAGGGCGCCGGCATAGGCTTCGATCCCAGCCCCAGCCTCGATCGGAAACGACTGGCCGGTGAGCATAGATTGGTCGAGCAGGATTGCCCCATCGGTCAAACGCACATCGGCGGCGACGACGGAACCGAGCGACACCTTCACCAGACCATCGGACACCAGCGTGGTTGCGGGCATGGCCGCCATTTTGCCATCGCGTTGCGCCGATGCGACCAGCGCCACTCGCGACTTGAGCGCGTCCAGCGTAGCTTGCGCTCGGCCCTCCTGAATGAATCCTGATACGTCCAATGAGGATGGGAGGCGTGGCCATGCGAAACAGGTACGCAGTCTTCGGGCCGCGAGGCTAAAAGAGAAATTTGGTATCGAGCATGAGTTTTTTTGCCACCAAGTGTTGTCCATAGCGACCAACACACCGGCTGGCAATGCCACGATTTGCGGAGTCAGATCAAGTAGTTAGGAAATCTGGCGTCCCCACGGGGATTCGAACCCCGGTTTGGGCCGTGAGAGGGCCCCGTCCTAGGCCTCTAGACGATGGGGACGCAGAGCCGCCTTAATTAGACGCTCGCGGCGCGCGGCGCAAGCGTTCCCGGACGGCTAGGCGTGCGTCAGTCTCGGAAATTCACGTATTGCAACGGTTGCGCAATCTTGAGTCCGCGCACCAGTTGAATCGCCGCCTGGAGGTCGTCGCGCTTCTTGCCGCTGACGCGCAACTCCTCGCCCTGGATTGCTGCCTGCACCTTGAGCTTCGAATCCTTGATCACGCGTACGATCGTTTTGGCCAAGTCGGCGCCGATGCCTTGCTTCAACAACACTGTCTGCCGCAGCATCTGGCCGGCGGCCTTTTCCGATGGCTTGAAGTCGAGCGCGGTCGCATCCACCTTGCGCCGCGTCATGTGGCCTTTGAGCAGCTCTTCCAGCTGGCGCAACTTCATCTCGTCGTCGGCCAGAATGGTCAGCGCGAGTTCCTCACGGGTCACAGCCGACTTGCTGCCCTTGAAATCGAAACGGGTGACGAGCTCGCGCGCCAAGCCGGCGAGGGCGTTGTCGACTTCGGCAAGATCGAGGCGCGATACGATATCAAAGCTCGGCATGGCGTCCTTGACGTTGGGTCCGGCTGCGACTTATAGCGCGTCGACGATGTGCCGGCCAAGCCAGTGGAGACGAAGCGCATGCAACGAACGGTTCTCGGCGCCGCCGGCGTAATCGGAGCGATTGGCGTTGGTGCCGCCGCCTGGGTTCAGCACCACCTCGTCGTCGGCGCGGCCGCCGAACATCTCGATTTCGCGTTGACAGCGGTACGTTTCGCGCTCGTGCACGCGGCGGTGTTGGTCGGGATTGCTGCGCTGCTGCGCGACGGCATCAGCCGCGCCGGCCGTATTTGCCTTGGCGCAGCTGCGGCCAGCTTTGTCTGCGGTTTTGTCTTTTTCTGCGGCGGGCTCTGGCTGCTCGCGGCCGACAGCTCGCTGGCCTGGGCGCAGGCCGTGCCGATCGGCGGCACGCTGTTTATCGTCGGATGGCTCGCGATCCTGGCTGCCGCACTGGCGCCGCGACCGGCCGGATGATTCAGCGCAGGCTGGGCGGAACAGCAATGCCAGCTTCCAGGTAATAGCGCAGAGCACCGGGATGGAGGCGGACTCCGAGCGAGGCGAGTTTGGACGGCGATATCGCGGCCCACGCGCCGTTCTTTTTGGCGAGGGCGAGGCGCTGTGACCAGAATGCCTTGGTCAGCGCATAAGCGGTCGCGTTCGACATGCTCAGGGTCGTATAGGCGGCGGCGGGGAGCGCCAGCGTTGTCACATCGTGTTCAATTCCCGGATAGGTGCCGCGAGGGATGACGATCGCCATCATGCTGTCGTCGGCGGCATGGACCTTGGCGATGGCCGACGATGGCATGTTCAAGAGGCGGATAGGCGTGGTTTTTGCCAACTGCACGAGACTGGAAAGCGGGAAGCTGCCGGCAATGGCGAAGCCGCCGATCTGCTTGTCCTTAAGCGCCGCGGGCGCACCCGCGGCGTCGCTATCGATCAGCTGGATGGCTTTGCCGATACCGAGCGCTTGGAACGTCACTTCGGTCACGCGCTCGCCGAGCGTGCCACGCGTGCCGGGAATGAACGATTGGCCGGCAAGGTCCGCGAAGTCCTTGATGGTGCCGTCGCGCCGTACCACCCAATGGATGGTCTGCGCCGGAATTGGGAACAGCGCGCGGATGCGGTCGTAATGCGGGTTCTTGGCAAATGGTTTGTCGCCGCGACGCGCCTGGCGAATGACACTCGGCGCCGCGGTGAAGACATAGGCGCCGGCGACTTTGTCGATGTCAGCGACATTCTCGATCGAGCCCTGGCTTTCGGCTACGACCAGGGTGTAAGCGCCGTTGCCGGCAAGCGCCAGGGCCTCGGAGAATTGCTTGGCAAGAACGTAGTTCGGGCTATCCGACTTGCCGGCGTGCACCGTGATCGTCACTTCCGCAGCGACGGCGGGCGTAGCCATCACCATCGCCGCCAGCAGCGCCGTTACCCGCAATCCGATCGTCATTGTCCGAAATTACCGCGTGAACCGTTGACCCACCGTTGAAGGCGCGAGCGTATACTGCGCGCCGCGCGGCGAAAAGGTCCGATTGGTTGTCGGATGGCGGCGGGCTATGCGAAACTCGGCGCCGCGCCCTAGCCAAGAACAAACACAGGAACGCGACGCGATATGTCCACCCTACTGGTTACGCACGAAGCCTGTCTGCGGCACGATCCTGGGTCGTATCATCCGGAGTCGCCGGCACGGCTCAAGGCTGTGCTCGACAGCCTGTCCGGCGCGCCGTTCGCCCGGCTGCAACACCGGCAGGCGCCCAAGGCGGATCTTGCCGACATCGCGCGCGCGCATCCGCGCGCCTTGATCGACGCCGTGCTGCAGGCCGTACCGAAAAGCGGTCACGCCGCCATCGATGCAGACACGGTGCTATCGCCAGGATCGGGCGAAGCCGCGCTGCGCGCCGCTAGCGCCATCGTCGCCGCCGTCGATGCGGTGGTCGAGGGCAGCGCCGCCAACGCATTCTGTGCCGTGCGCCCACCGGGCCATCACGCCGAGCCGCGGCATCCGATGGGCTTTTGCCTTTTCAACAACGTCGCAGTCGGTGCTGAGAGGGCATGCAAGGTCCACAAACTCGCCCGCGTCGCCATCGTCGATTTCGACGTTCATCACGGCAACGGCACGCAGGCCATGTTCGAGAGCGATGCCGGCGTATTCTTCGCTTCGACGCACCAGTCTCCCCTCTATCCAGGTACCGGCGCACGCGGCGAACGGGGTGTCGGCAACGTCTTTAACGTGCCGCTGTCGCCGATGTCCGGTTCGAACGAATTTCGCGCGGCGATGAGCGACATTATCCTGCCGGCGCTCGACGCGTTCCGGCCCGAACTGGTTCTGGTTTCGGCCGGATTCGACGCCCATCGCGCCGATCCGTTGGCGCAGCTTCAGCTCGAAGAGGCAGACTACGCGTGGGTCACCGAGCGACTGCTCGAAATGGCGGCGAAGCATGCCAAGGGACGCCTGGTGTCGACCCTCGAGGGCGGCTATGACCTCGAGGCGCTGGCGGCATCGGCGGCGGCGCACGTCGCCGCCCTGATCGCGGCGTAAAGGTTGCTCCGCACAGCGGTCGAACCTAGAGTGGCGTTTACGGGGAAGGGAACGAGGGGCGATGGCGCAACGGTCGACGCCGTCCGAAATTGCTAAGCTCAGCTTCGAGGATGCACTCAAGGAGCTTGAGGACATTGTCCGGCGCCTCGAGGCCGGCAACGCCAAGCTCGACGATGCGCTTGCGGCGTACGAGCGTGGCGCGCTGCTGAAGCAGCATTGCGAAAGCAAGCTGCGCGAGGCGCAGGCGCGTGTCGACAAGATCGTGCTCGGATCCGATGGCAAACCGGCGACGGAGCCGATGGCCCTTGACTGAAACGACTTGGGCGGACAGCGCGAGCTTCAACGAAGCTCTTAGCGATGCCGCGAAACTGAGCGATGCCTCGATTGACCGCCTCCTCGTCGTCCCCAGTGGCTTCGAGGCACGCGTCGTCGAGGCCATGCGTTATGCTGCGCTGGCGCCGGGCAAGCGGCTGCGGCCGTTTCTGGTTCTCGCCAGCGCACAACTGTTTTCCGTCGGCCGGCGCAGCGCCCTTCAGGCTGCGGTCGCTGTCGAGATGGTGCACGCCTATTCACTGGTTCACGACGATCTGCCGGCGATGGACGACAGTGATTTGCGCCGCGGCCGGCCAACGGTGCACAAAGCGTTCGATGAGGCGACGGCGATCCTGGCCGGCGATGGCTTGCTCACGCTTGCCTTTGAAGTGCTGGCGCATCCCGACACGCATGGCGATCCGGCAGTGCGTTGCGAGCTGGTGGCCGCACTGGCGCAGGCGGCAGGCGCCGCTGGCATGGTCGGCGGTCAAATGTTCGATCTGATCGCAGAAGAACATCCGGAGCTTGATATCGGCGCGATCACCCGGCTACAGCGTCTGAAGACCGGCGCGTTGATTGCGTTTTCCTGCGAGGCGGGGGCGGTGCTCGGCAAGGCACCGATGGATTTACGGATGGCGTTGCGCGGTTATGCGCACGATCTCGGACTGGCGTTCCAGATCGCTGACGATTTACTCGACGTGCAGGGTTCGTCGGGCGAAACCGGCAAGCCGGTTGGGCGTGATGCTGCGGCCGGAAAGGCGACGTTCGTGTCGATTCTCGGCGTTGAACGGGCCCGGGCCCAGGCCGCGCTTTTAGTGCAGCAGGCGGTCGCACATCTTGATTTATTCAAGGAAAAGGCCAATCTGCTGCGCGAGGCGGCGCATTTCGTCGTCGACCGGCGGACCTAAGTGCCCTAAAACCGCCCCAAACCCATCCTAAAACGCCTGCCCGAAAATCGAGGTTGATGTCCGTGATTACCCGCCGATTCCTAATAGTGGCCGCTGCTGTCGTCGCATTCGTTCCGCCGGTAACTACGCGCGCGGCCGACAATGGCGCGGCTGCGACCGTACGCACGTTCTACGATACACTGATGCAGGCGATGAAAGGCGGCCAGCAACTCGGATTCGCCGGTCGCCGCGATCTGCTCGCGCCGGCGGTGACGCGCGCCTTCGACTTGCCGCTAATGACCCGGATCACGGTCGGGCCGCAATGGGCGAACCTGACGGCTGACGAGCAGCAAAAACTCGTGCGCGCATTCAGCGACTATAGCGTCGCCACCTACGCCAACCGATTCGACGATTATTCGGGCGAGAAGTTCGATGTCGATCCGAAGGCGACGCCATCAACCGGAAGCGACATGATTGTCCATTCCAAGCTGGTGCAAAGCAACGGCGAGCCTGTGGAGCTCGACTATTTGATGCGTCCGACTGGCGGTATCTGGAAGATCGTTGACATATATCTCAGCGGCACCATCAGCCAACTCGCCGCGCAACGCTCCGAGTTCACGTCGGTGCTGCGAAAAGGTGGTGTGGCCGCTCTGATTCAAAGCCTTCGCGATAAGGTGGCGCAACTCGCGAGCTGACCGGCGCTATTCGACGCTGGCGTCGGCCGCAACCTTCTGCGCGCTCTGCGAAGGCGCTGGCCGCGAACCGTCGTACAGACCTTCGAGTCCCGCCGGCGATGGCGCCGGCGCGCCATGCCGGAGTTCAGTGGCACGATGCTGACGCCATAGGCTGCGGATTGCGGCATAGTAGTCGATCGAGCTCTTTTTAAGCTCGTCGAGTTCATCCATATGGTCGGCATAACCGTCGATGCCTTCGGCGCCGAAGCGATACCAGCTGGCGCCGCCGTGGCCGTAATGTTGCGCCAGCCAGCTGAATGGATCGGCCACGCTGTCGGCACCCATGCCGATCGCGTCACGCGGGTTCGAGGGACCAAAAACGGGCAGCACGAGATAGGGGCCATCCGGAACGCCGTAATGGTAGAGCGTCTGGCCGAAATCGCCCGATTGTTTCTCAAGTCCGGACTTGGCGGCGATGTCGAACAGGCCGCCGATGCCGAAGGTGCTGTTGGCCATAAACCGGCCGGTGGTGACGTCGGCGGCGTGCCATTCGCCCTGTAGCATGTCATTGGCCCAAATTATCGGCTCGTCCAAGTTCTGCAGGAAGTCGTGGATGCGGTTGCGCCCGAACTCCGGCATCGCCCAGACATAGGCCTTGGCAATTGGCCTGACGAGGTAGGTGTAAAAGAGATCGTTGCCTTCGAAGATGACCCGATTAGTCGGTTCCAACGGATCATTCGTGGCTTCGAAGTCGGCGCGCGCAGCCGGATCGGTCGGCGGGGTAGCGCAAGCGGCCAGCGGGAGCAGCAGACCCGCGAGAAGCAGCGCACGGATCAGTGAAATGGCTTTGGGCAAGATGGAGACCGGCTTCGTCCTTATGTGTGGTGGTGCTTGCGAATCGGTTGCGGCACCGGCGTCTTTGAACGCATGGTTGACAGCGGTTTGCACGAATGCAACAGCATTTTTTACTGGCGCCGGTAGCTAAAACCTTAACCCTTCGGGTCCGGATGCGATGGTGGGTGGATGCAATTGGAATGGCTCGTTTTTCTGGCATGGGCGTGCCTGGCGGCGAGTGTTGCCGGCTTGCTATACCTCGCAGGTTCCGCTTATGCGGTCCGGATTCTGCAGGCGCGGCCGCACCTTAGCGGTGTCGCGACTCCGATCACGCTGCTGAAGCCGCTCCGGGGTGCCGACGCTCAGTTGTATGAGAATTTGCGTTCGTTTTGCCTGCAGGAATATTCACATTTCCAGATTGTATTCGGCATTGCCGATGCTGACGACCCGGCGGCGAACGTCGTCCGCCGCTTAATCGCCGATTTTCCGGCACTCGATTTAACGCTCGTAGTCGGCGGCACGGCGCGCGCTCCAAATCGCAAGGTCGCCAACCTAATGAATATGCTGCCGGCGGCGCATCATAGGCTGCTGGCTATTTCCGACAGCGACATGCGCGTTGCGCCCGACTATCTCACGACGATCGCGCCGTTGCTTGCGGCGCCCGACGCAGGGTTGGTGACGTGCCTTTATCGCGGCGTGGCGGCAGGGACCGATTTTTGGTCACGCGTCGCATGTCTGCATATCAATCACGGTTTCCTGCCCGAAGCGGCCGTGGGAGAATTAGTGCACGCCGGCGACGGCGCCTTCGGCGCGACGCTGGCGCTGTCGCGCGCGACGCTCGACGCGATTGGCGGCTTGGATGCGATTGCCGATCGGCT
>JBAVMB010000220.1:0-19262 GCA_049689615.1 Allostellaceae bacterium | reverse complement strand
TCAGATGACCGAGCGGACACTCCGGGTTGGGGCGTTATGGCTTTCGGCCTGTTGCTTGCGACGGCGCTCAATCCCGGATTCGTGCCGCGCTATCACTTGTCGAGCTACAGCGAACCGTCGGTGATGGTGGTGCTGGCGGTTGCAGGGTATCTGGCGTTGCGGCGCGATCGGACGTCCGCTTGGTTGTTCGCGGCGGCGCTCGCGGCGCTGGTCGAGATCAAGCAGGACAGCATTGCGGTGGTGTTTGGCATTGTCCTTGCCGCGGCCATGCAGCCGCCAGAAGCCGGTGGCACGCGTTGCGCTGTCGTGCGGCGCGCGATTGTCACTGCGGTCCCGGCCACGGTTCTTTGTCTCGCCTGGAACTGGTACGTGCATGCGCGATTTGCCAATCCCGATGTCGAGCTCACGTGGATGCCGTTGGCGCAGTGGCAATGGCGAATGTTGCCCGCGATCTTCCATCAGATCGCGCACATCATGGGCGAGAAAATCGTCCTCTTCGGCCCGCTCATCGCCGTGCTGGTTGCATTTGTGATCCGCGCCTGGCGCGGTACAGCGGCGGATGCGCCCGGTCAGCGCGCCGGTCTGGCATTGTTAGTCGTCACGCTGGTCTATAATGCTGCGCTGCTCGTGAGCTACATCGGCCATTTCAGCGGCCAGATGGCCGCCGATGCGCATTCATTCTTCCGCTACAACACGCATCTGTCGCTGCTATTGATGGTGACCCTGGTGCTGATGCTGCGCGAGCCGGCGCGCGCATGGTTTGAGCAGCGGCCATCGCGGCACCGCGTTTGGATGGCGGGACTTGCGATCGTCGCGTTCATCGCGTGTCCGGTGGCGTTCATACATTGGCTGCGCTTTGACCTTGAGACGCCACAGGTGCGCGCCTGGGATCTCGCGAAGCATATCGCCGGTGCCGTTGGGCCGGATGATCGCGTTGCGCTCGTCCTGCCGGACGACAACGGCAGCCTGTTTCCGGTCCTTGAGGGCCTCCTGCGGATGACTTCGCCACGCCGGCCAAATCTTGTCCTCGATGATGTCCAAATGCTGTCGCCCGACACGTTCGGCAAACTCGCCGGCGATAAATGGGCGGTGATCTCGTGCACGCCGTCGGGCATGGCCGGCGTTCCCGAAGGCGAGGCTGCGCTCTTTGCGCACGACACCAAGGGCTGGACGCTTGTCGATCACTGGCGATATCCGCCGGCCGATAGTGCTCATTGGTCGCGAGTGATCGCCCTGGCACCGCTCTGTCTGCCAAGCTGAGCGGGTTGACACTACAGCGATTTCAACGCTTTATCGCTGTTTCGCGGTTTACATCGAGGATCGGCCATGAAAATAAAATTCGCGCCGCCGCGCCTGCCCCGGACGGGAACGCTCGTACTTTTCGTTGGCGAGGGGCGGAAATTGTCGCCGCAGGTCACGCAGCTCGATCGTCGTAGCGGCAAGGCATTGACGCGCGCCTTGGGCGCGTCGCGCTTCAAAGGCAAGGCGGAGGAGACCCTCGCCGTCTTGGCGCCGGCCAAGCTCGGCGTTGCACGCGTACTGCTCGTCGGTGCTGGCAAGGCCGATCCGGCCGATCGTGCGCAGTGGCAGCATTGTGGCGGCGTTATCCTGGCGGCGCTCAATGTTGCGGGAGAGAGCGAGGCGACGGTGCTGATCGAGACCGACGACCGTGCTGACGAAATCGCCGCGCATGTCGCCTATGGCGCGCGCCTGCGGTCCTATCGCTTCGACAAATACCGGACCAAGGAAAAGCCCGAGCAGAAGCCGTCGCTCAAGACATTGTCGATCCTGGTCGAAGATGTCACCGCAGCGCGCCGGCGCTATGCGCCGCTCGACAAAATCGCAGACGGCGTGTTCTTCACCCGCGATCTTGTCTCCGAGCCGGCCAACGTGATCTATCCCGAGACGCTCGCCGACCGCGCCAAGGAGCTGACCGAACTCGGCGTTACGGTCGAGATCCTCGACGAAAAGAAGATGGCGGCGCTCGGCATGGGCGCGCTGCTCGGTGTCGGACAGGGTAGCGCGCGGCCGCCGCGGCTGTTGATCATGCAGTGGCATGGGGCCGACGATAAGAAGCACGCGCCAGTCGCCTTCGTCGGCAAGGGCATCACCTTCGACACCGGCGGCATCTCGATCAAGCCGTCCGCCGGTATGGAAGACATGAAATGGGACATGGGCGGCGCCGGCGCGGTCATCGGCCTGATGAAGGCGCTGGCCGGACGCAAGGCGAATGTGAATGTCGTTGGAGTTGGTGCGCTGGCCGAAAACATGCCGTCCGGCACGGCGCAGCGGCCGGGCGATATCGTCAAATCGATGTCCGGTCAGACCATCGAGGTGCTTAACACCGACGCCGAAGGCCGCCTAGTCCTGGCCGATGCGCTGTGGTACTGCCAGAACCGTTTCAAGCCGCGCGCGATGATCGACCTGGCGACGCTAACCGGCGCGATCATCATCGCGCTCGGCCATGAGCATGCGGGTCTCTACAGTAACGACGACAAGCTCGCCGAGCAAATCACCGCCGCGGGCAAGACGACCGGCGAGACGCTGTGGCGCATGCCGTTGGGCGACGCCTACAACAAGCTGATGGATAGCGATGCGGCCGACGTGAAGAACATCAGCGGCAGCCGCGATGCCGGCAGCGTCACCGCGGCGACGTTTCTCGAACGCTTCGTCAACAAGGTGCCGTGGGCGCATCTCGACATTGCCGGTACGGCCTGGGCAACGAAAGACAAGCCGACTGTGCCGAAAGGCGCTACGGGCTTCGGTGTGCGCCTGTTGAACCGGTTCGTCCGCGACAATTACGAGACCCGCGACGGCAAGTGAGCGATATCGGCTTCTATCACCTGCGCAGCCTGACGCTTGACCGCGCCCTGCCGCAGCTGCTGGAGAAAGCCTATGCCGGCGGCTATCGCGTCGTACTCATGGCCGGTTCGGCCGAACGCGTCGATCATCTCAATGCCTTGCTGTGGACCTACGGCGATGCTGCCTTTCTGCCGCATGGCTCGACAAAGGATGGCAACGCGGCTCAGCAACCGATCTGGCTCACGGTCGATGATGAAAATCCGAACAATGCGGACATGCTCGTGCTGGTCGATGGCGCGACGTCGCAACACGTTGACCGCTACAAGCGTGTGCTCGATGTCTTCGACGGCAACGACGAGGCCGCGGTCGCCGCGGCGCGTGCGCGCTGGCAACTGGCCAAGGCGGCGGGCCACGCCCTGACTTATTGGCAGCAGACCGACAAGGGCTGGGAAAAAGCCGGCGCGGGTTGAAGCCGGCTGCCGGTCCGGCTATAAACCCGCGACTTTTACGCCAGCAATGAGGCCCGGCCCATGGCCAAGGAACGCACGCTTTCGATCATCAAACCCGATGCAACGCGCCGCAATCTGACCGACAAGATCAACGCACGCTTTACCGCGCGTGGCCTCAAGGTCGCCGCGCAAAAGCCGATGCAGCTGTCCCGCGCAGAAGCCGAGGGTTTTTATGAGGTGCACAAGGAGCGGCCGTTCTTCGCAAGCCTAGTCGCGTTCATGACCTCGGGCCCAGTGGTGGTCCAGGTGCTCGAGGGCGAGAACGCAGTCGCGCTCAACCGCGAAATCATGGGTGTCACCGATCCGGCCAAGGCGGCGCCGGGCACCATCCGCAAGGATTTCGCCGAATCGATCGAAGCCAATTCGGTTCACGGCTCGGATTCCGCCGAAACCGCGAAACGCGAAATCGCGTACTTCTTTCCGGAGCTTTAGACCAGGAAGTAGGCGAGCAACACCAGGACGACGACGATCGTCCCGATCGCCCAGCGAAGCAGCCGCGCAAAGCCGAGCCAAGTCTCGCGGTGCGGTTGCAGATCAAACGTGCTCATCAAAGGCTCCCGAACAGGAAACTTGGCAAGCTATAGCGCGGCCGCCGGCTTTTGCAAACCCCCGAGCGGCCGCGTCAGCGTGGCGCCCAGTGCCACCGCGTAGAAGGGCAGCCACCAGAGCTGGTAATTGTGGTGGGCGGTCGGCGCCGCCAGGATGACGGCCAGGGTCAGCGCGGCGGCCAAGGCGCAGCGCGCATTTAGGCCCGGTGCGTGGCGCCAAACGTGAACGGTTACCGCGAGCGCCAGCGCGACAACGATCGAGCGGGCCGCAACGGCAGCGCCCTCCGGCGCGAAGGCCAGCCAGCTGGTGCTGTCCGGCGGGCGAATGGCGTTGAACAGGATGATGTTGTCGTAGAACGCGCCCGGCGCAGCGAGGGCATAGGGCAGGATCGGCAACAGGCCGACGGCAACACCCAGTCCGTAGCGCAGCCGCGCGTCCTTGCCTGGCGGCAACAGGCATGGCGCGAACGCGACGCCCGGAAATAGTTTCGCGGCGATTGAAAGGCCAACACAAAGACCGGACAGAAAGTCGCTGCGCGCAAAGGCAAGGAAAGCGACCAGCAGCGGAAGGACGGCTGCGAGGTCCGTCGTGCCTTTCGCAAACAGCTGCTGCGCCACCAGCGGCAGGGACAGATAGAGTGCGGCCGCGCTCACGCCGGCGGCACGCGACCCGCTGCGCTGTCCCAAGCGCAGCATCAAAACGACTGAAGCTGCTTGCAGCAGCAGATTGGTGACTAGGACACCACGTGCGCCGAGCGCCAGACCGAGCGGCATGTAGATCGGCGGCATCAGCGGCAAATATTTATAGCCACCGAAGGCGCCACTGAGCTCTGGGTCGATCGGCAGCGTATAGGGATTTTGTCCGGCGAGCATCGCGTGGCCGGCGGCAAGGGTTGTCGTCGCCATGTCGATCAATCGGGGGTGGACCAAGCGCGTCATGCCGTAAATCAGCTCGCCGGCCGCGAACACGATGACGAGTCCGGCGACCGCCCGCGGCGGATTGGCGTTCGTCGCCGGCTGATGCAGGGCGCGCAACATCGCTGGCACGGCGGCCAGCAGCGCTAGCATCGCCAGTGCCTTCCACGGCCCTGCCTCGTCCCAGTTGAAGATCTGCACCAGACCGACGGCTAGCCAGAACGCTGCCGCGGCGACCACGCGGGCCATGGTTAGGCCACGGCGTCGAGGCGCACCGGCCCCGGCCGGCCGTCGACCTCGACGCTGTCATGCAGGACACGTACGCGGCCTTCGGCGATGAGCCGCAGCGCCAGCGGATAAGCGCGATGCTCGATCGCCAGCACGCGCGCCGCCAATGTGCCGGCGTCGTCACCCGGCAGCACCGGGACCGAGCCCTGGACGACGATCGGTCCGTTGTCGACTTCGTTGCGGACGAAATGGACGGTGCAGCCGTGGCGTTTGACGCCAGCCGCTAACGCACGCGCATGGGTGTCAAGGCCAGGAAATTCTGGCAGCAGCGAAGGATGGATGTTGACCGTGCGGTCATGCCAGGCGTCGATGAACCGGGCGCCGAGAATGCGCATGAAACCGGCAAGGCAGACGAGTTCGATACGTGCTTCCTTAAGCGCCGCATCGAGCGCGGCGTCGAACGCGTCACGATTGGCGAAATCACGATGCGCTAGGACACGCGTCGGAATTTTTGCTCGCGCCGCCCGCTCAAGACCCTGCGCGTCGGCCCGATTGGAAATCACCAGCACGATCTCGGCCGGGAACTCTTGCGCAGCGCAAGCATCGATCAGCGCCTGGAGGTTGGAGCCGCGGCCCGAGATCAGCACGCCGGTCCTCAGCCGGGCCACGCGCGCTCCGTATTGACGAGATGTGCGTCGGCGTCGCCGGCGCCTTTGACGATGCGGCCGATGCGGTGGACGCGCTCGCCGGCCTGCGTCAGCACGCGTGCGACAGCATCGGCCTGCGCCGGCGCAACGACGGCGACCATGCCGATGCCGCAGTTGAACGTGCGTGCCATTTCGGTGCGGGCAATGCCGGCCGTGCGCGCCAGCCAAACGAAGATTGGTGGTAACGTCCAGGTCGCGGCGTCGATCTCAGCAGCAAGGCCGTCAGGCAACACGCGCGGAATATTCTCGACCAGGCCGCCGCCGGTGATGTGCGCGTATGCCTTGATGCCGCCGGTCTTGAGTGCCGCCAGACACGGCTTCACGTAGAGGCGCGTGGGCCGCAGCAGTTCGTCCGCCAACTTGCATCCTGCCGCGAACGGCGCCGGCGCGTTGTACGACAGGTCGGCTTCTTCGACGACGCGGCGCACGAGCGAGAAACCATTGGAATGGAGGCCATCGGATTCCAGTCCGAGCACGACGTCGCCTGCCGCGACGTTTGCGCCGTTGAGAACCCCGTCGCGTTCTACTGCGCCGACCGCGAACCCGGCGAGGTCGTAATCGCCAGCGGCATACATGCCCGGCATTTCGGCGGTCTCGCCGCCGATCAGCGCGCAGCCGACTGCGCCGCAGGCGGCGGCGATCCCCTTGACGATCGTTGTCGCCTGCGCAACCGCAAGCTTGCCAGTTGCGAAGTAGTCGAGAAAGAAGAGGGGCTCGGCGCCCTGGACGACGAGATCGTTGACGCACATCGCGACCAGGTCGATGCCGATCGTGTCGTGCTTGTTCGCGGCGATCGCGACTTTGAGTTTGGTGCCGACGCCGTCGGTCGTTGCGACGAGGATCGGATCGCGATAACCCGCCGCCTTGAGATCGAACAAGGCGCCGAAGCCGCCGAGGCCCGCCGCCGTGCCGGCGCGCGCCGTCGCCTTGGCGAACGGCTTGATGGCCTCGACCAATGCGTCGCCGGCGTCGATGTCGACTCCGGCGTCGCGATAGCTGCGACTTTTCTTGGGGTCAGCCATTCGCGCGCTTTCTACGCCAGGACGGCGACGATGAAAAGCCCGGCCATGTTAGAGTGGCGCAATGAAAGCGCCTGCCCGGGCGGCCGCGGTCTGGCTCGCCGGCTTCTCCAGCTTCCTCGACCTTTACGCGCCGCAATCGATTCTGCCGACGATCCGCGACCTCTATGGAGTCGACGCGGTCGCTGCCAGCCATATGATCAGCGCAACCACGCTCGCCGTGGCAATTATCGCGCCGTTCACCGGGATCGGCGCCGACCTGATCGGCCGCAAGCGCGTGATCGTCACCGCCATGATTGCCCTCATCGTGCCGACGATGCTGATTGCGCTGTCGACGACCCTTTCGGCGATGGTGTTCTGGCGCTTCGTCCAGGGACTGCTGCTGCCGCCGATCTTTGTCGTCACCGTCGCCTATATTGGCGACGAGGTGCCCATTGCCGAGGCGACTGGCGTCGCCGGCATCTATCTTTCCGGCAGCTGTTTCGGTGGTTTTTTCGGGCGCTTTTTGTGCGGCCTCCTGGTCCGGCCTTACGGCACGCGTGGCGCGTTCCTAGGTCTTGCCGCCTTGACCGCGGTCGCGGCAGTTGGCGTCATCGTGCTGATGCCGCGCGAGCGGCAATTCGTGCCGAGCGCCGGTCCGGCACACGCGCTGCGCCACATTCTCGCGCATGTCTTCGATCCACAGCTCGACGCAATTTTCGCCGTCGGTTTCGGCGTGCTGTTCTCGTTCGTCGCGACCTTCACCTATGTGAATTTCCATCTCGCCGCGCCGCCGTTCAATCTGTCGGCGGCGGCGCTGGGCACGATCTTCGTTGTCTATCTGGTCGGAGTCACGACGACGCCGCTCGCCGGAAGATTGGTACGCCACTTTGGCCGTCGTCGGCTGGTGATCGGCGTACTCACGCTGTGGATTTGCGGTCTGGTGCTGACCTTGATCGGGAACCTGTGGATCATCATCGCCGGTCTGGCGATTGGCGCAGGCTGCGGCTTCATCGTGCAGACCGCGGCGACGGCGTCGGTCGCGGTGTCGGCACAGCGCGCGCGCTCATCGGCGGTCGGCCTCTATGTCACCTGCTACTACGTCGGCGGGAGCCTAGGTGCCGTATTGCCGGGTTATGCTTGGAACCGCACAGGCTGGCCGGGCTGCGTCGCCATCGTCATCGTCATGTTGCTGTTGTTGGCCGCGATCGTGCTGCGCTTTTGGCGCGAGCTGCCGGTTCAGGCGAGGCCAGAGCGGAACGTCGGATAAAGCGGTGTCCAGCCCAACGCCGCTTTGATCCTCGCGTTGGTAACCCGACACGATACGATTGCTGGCCCGCCTGCCTGCGGCGCCGGTCCGCCTTCGAGCGCCGCGATATGGCCAAAGAGCTCGCGGTAGGTGACTGGTGCGTCGTCAACCGCGGCCAACAACGCGCCCGGTAAAGCGCGCTCCACGGCGAGCACGCAAGCGGCGGCCATGTCGGCGACGTGGATGAGGGAAATGGAACCACTTCCGTTGTCGGGCAGTTTGAGCGTGCCCGCGCGCGCCGCTTCGCGCCATTGCCGCTCGCGGCCAGTGCCCGGACCATAGAACATGCCGCCGCGCACGATAATCCAATCGAGGCGCGACCGCCGCACGCGTGCCTCCATGTCGACGGCGGATTGGGTGATGCGGGTTGGATGCACGGGCGCGTCCTCGTCGAGCAAGAGATCGCTGTCCGCCGCCACGACATGCGCAATGCTCTGCTGCACGTAACGCTGCACGCCGGCATCGTGGCACGCAGCGATCAGATTGTCGGTGCCCTCGCGCCGCACGCGGTCGTTGAGCGACCAGTCGGGATTGGCGCTGGCAGGCGGGATGACGGTGGCCGCATGGATGGCTATATCGGCGCCGGCCAATGCCGGTCCGAGCGTAGTACGGTCGAGAATGTCGCCCCGAGAAGCAGCGACGCCAAGCCGTTCAAGTTGCGCGCATTTGTCGGCCGTGCGCGCGATGGCGCTGACCCGGTGGCCGCGCTCGATCAGCCGCGGCACAAGATGGCGGCCGAGCATGCCGTTGGCGCCAATGATCGCAACACGCATCGCTAGCGTGCGCCCGAAACGCCGAGGATGGCGCCGGAGACGTAAGATGCCTCGGGCGATAGCAGCCACAGGATTGCATTGGCGACCTCCTGTGCCGTGCCCGGCCGGTGCATGGGCAGCGCCGCCTTGGCACGCTCGAGCCGGCCGGGGGGCTGCATCTCGGTGTCGATCATGCCGGGTCGCACGCAGTTGACGCGGATACCCTCCATCGCCACCTCGCGCGCCAGACCGATGGTGAGGGTTTCGACCGCCCCCTTGCTTGCGGCATAGGGAATGGCCTCGCCGCCGCCGCCGAGTACTGCGGCGGTGGAGGACAGATTGACGATCACGCCGCCACGGCCGCCGTGCTTGGTCGACATACGTCTCACCGCGGCGCGCGCGCATAGTAGTGTGCCGATGACGTTGACGCCGAAGACCTCCTCGAGCGCCGCTGCCGGCGTATCGCCGAGACGACCGATAGGACCGAGTATGCCGGCGCTGTTGACCAGTGCGGTGACGTGGCCCAAGGCCCTGTCCGCCTCGCTGAAGATGTGCTCGACATCGGCCTCATGGGCGACGTTCCCGGCAGTCGCCACCGCCGTGCCGCCAGCCTTGCCGATTTCCGCCACGACGGCATCGGCACGGGCGCGGTTATCTTTGTAGTTGATCGCCACGGCGTAGCCCAGGCGCGCGGCACCGGCGGCGGCGACGGCGCCGATGCCCCGGTTGCCACCGGTGACGATCAGGACCTGAGACGATGCGGGCATGACGCTCCTTTTGCGCTCGAACGTTCGGCACGCCAGACTATGCTGAACTTATACCAGGAGGCCATCATGCGTGCTGTCGCGCCGCTTGCGACCGCGTTGGTCGGGATGTCGCTGGCCGTTCCGGTCAGGGCGGCGTCGTGGAGCGATTTGACGCTTGCGCCGACTGCAGGTCCGGCGCGCGTCATCGGTGCGCCGTGGAACGGTTGCCTCGCTGGTGCGAAGTCGCTGCCCTGGGATGGGCCGGGATTCGAGGTGCTACGCCCGGCGGAGCATCGCTATTTCGGCCATCCCGAGACGGTCGAGTTCGTCGAGCGGCTTGGGCGCGAGGCGCGCGCCGCCGGGCTGCCGATTTTTTACGTCGGCGACATGGCGCAGCCGCGCGGCGGACCGATGTCGTCCAATCACATATCGCACGAGACCGGTGTCGACGTGGACATCTGGTTCATGCTCGACACCGTGCCGGGATTGCCGGTGGCGGCCCGCCAGAGGTTCGAGCCGCCGCCGATGGTGCTGGCCGATCAGAGCGCGATCGATCCTGCGCGGTTCGGCCCCCACCAGGTGACGCTGCTGCGGCTGGCAGCAAGCGACCCCGCGGTCGACCGGATCTTCGTCAATCCAGTGATCAAGGAAGCGCTGTGCAAAGGCTATAGCGGCGCCGGGCTCGGCGACCGCAACTGGCTTGGGCGCGTCCACCCCTGGTACGGCCACGAGGCGCATTTCCACGTTCGCCTGAAGTGTCCGGCTGGTTCGCCGCTGTGCGTCGAGCGGGCGCCTGTGCCGCTCGGCGATGGCTGCGACCCGGCGATCTTCGCCTGGTGGGCACAGGAACTGAGCAAGCCGAAGCCAGCGACTCCCGTGCCGCCACCCGCCCGGCCGCCGCTGCCGGCCGCTTGCAGCGCCCTCGCGCCGACAGACTAGGCGGTCGGTGGCGTTAGGCTGTCGGTCGTTTTGACGCATTGTCGGAAATTGGTGATCGTACTTTGAGTATCTGTAAAGTAATTAATCAAACAACTAATAATATATATCAGTTTTTACAGTCAAAAAACAAGTAATCTGTTGCCGTTTATCGGGTTAACCATAATAATCCCGCCGACCGCAATCTCGAATTGCGTCGGTGAGGAGATCACGATGAATTTCGTGCGTGCTTCGGCTTTAAGCCTGGTGCTTTGCGCCCTGGCTGCGCCGGTCTTCGCCCAAACCTTCGGCTCGCCGGGCACAGGACCCAACGGTCCTTACGTCAGCGGCGAGGGCGGCTGGTCGCACATGAACGACATGACCGGCAATACCACGACCGGCACGACCGTCACGACCGTCACCACCAAGCAGAACGAAGGGTTCATCGCTGGCGGCGCCGTCGGTTGGAAGCTCGACCAGCTGCGGCTCGAGCTCGGTCTCGATTTCAGCAATTCCGGCATTAAAGAGATTGACGTCAATAGCGCGGCGGCGAGCTCGGTGAACGGCTCGGTCAAAAATACCTCGGGCATGGTCCGCGCGCTGTGGGATTTGCGCACCGGCACGCCTTTCGTGCCGTATATCGGCATCGGCGTTGGCGCGTCGCATGTCACGCTCGACAGCGTGCGCGCCAACGGCACGACATTGGCCAACTCGTCGGATACAGTGTTCGCGTACGAGCCGATCCTCGGCGTCAACTACATGGTGCTGCCCAACCTCGCGCTCGGCCTCGAATATCGCTACTTCGCCACCGTTGATCCGTCGTTCGCCTACGCGCCCGGTGGTCGGCTCGGCCTTAAGAATGAAAGCCACAACGTGCTGGCCAGCTTGACTTGGTACTTCGGGGTGCCGCAGCCGACACCGGAAGTGCAGCCGGGGCCGTCGGCCTATCAGCCGAGCGCTCAGTCTGGCCCTCCTGCCGTTTCACAAGCCCCGCCGCCGGCGCCTCCGGCGCCGATGAGTTATGTCGTCTTCTTCAATCTCAACAACGCGGCGCTGACGCCGCAGGGTCATGACGTCGTAGCGACTGCGGCCTCTGCGTTCCAGCAGAACGCCAAGACTCAAATCAAGCTGACCGGTTACACCGACACTTCGGGCGCCGCGCATTACAATCTCGCGTTGTCCAAGGCCCGTGCAGATGCCGTGCGTAACGCGCTCGTGAAGCTTGGCGTACCGGAAGCGGATATCGGCGTGACCTGGCAAGGCGAAGCCAATCCGCGCGTGCCGACTGCCAATGGCGTGCGTGAGCCGCAAAACCGCCGCGTCGAGATTCTGATCCCTTAAGTCCGCAGCCGGAGGAGGCTCGGAGGAAGGCCCGGCCCCACGCCGGGTCTTCTTTTTTTGTGCGCAGGGTGGAAATGGCCGGGGCGGGGGCCTTATGGTGTCGCCCGCGAGGCACCCGTGACGATTCCATTTTCAAAGCCGTTCGATGAATTCGCGCGCATTTTCGCCGACGCCAAGGCCAAGGAGCCGTCGGAACCCGATGCGGCGACGCTGGCCACCGCGACGCGCGATGGCAGGCCGTCGGCGCGCATGGTTCTGATCAAGGCGGCGGACGAACGCGGCTTCGTCTTCTACACCAATTTCGGCAGCCGCAAGGCGGGCGAGCTCGCCGGCAATCCGCGTGCCGCCCTGCTGTTCCATTGGAAATCGCTGGCGCGGCAGGTGCGCGTCGAAGGCGCGATCGAAACCGTGTCCGCCGCCGAGGCCGACGCCTATTTCGCGTCGCGGCCGCGCGAAAGCCAGCTCGGCGCCTGGGCGTCACGGCAGTCGGAAATGGTTGAAAGCCGCTCCGCGCTCGAGGCACGCTTTCGCGAAGCGGAAACGCGTTTCGCCGGCAAGACCGTGCCGCGGCCGGATTTCTGGTCGGGCTATCGCCTGGTGCCGGATTATTTCGAGTTCTGGACCTTTGCGCCGCACCGGCTGCATGATCGCCAAGCCTATATTCGCGACGGCCAAGGCTGGCGCAGCGAGAGGCTGTTCCCATGAGCCAGGCGATTCCACAGCCGGAATCGATGCAGCGCGTCGGCCTGCTGATGCGGCGCGCCACTTACGCGTCGCTCTCGGTCGCCGGCCTGCTGGTCGCGGTCAAACTTGCCGCCTGGGTCGAAACCAATTCGGTCAGCCTGCTGTCGAGCCTGATCGACTCGCTGCTCGATGGCGCAGCCTCGCTGGCGAACCTGGTCGCCGTGCGCCAAGCGCTGGTGCCGCCCGACCGCGAGCACCGTTTCGGCCACGGGAAGGCCGAGCCGCTGGCCAGCCTCGGCCAAGCGGCGTTCATCGCCGGCTCAGCGGTGCTGCTGCTCATCGAGGCGGTCCAGCACCTGATCCATCCGCAGCCGATCACTAACACCGAGGCCGGCCTAGCGGTCATGGTCTTCGCAGTCGTGATGACGCTGGTGCTGGTGCTGTACCAGCGCTCGGTGGTGAAGCGAACGGGCTCGCTCGTCGTCAGCGTCGACGCCTTTCACTACCGCGCCGATCTCGTGCTCAACCTGTCGGTGATCGTGGCGCTGCTGTTGACGGTTAAATTCGGTTACGTGCTCATCGACCCGATCTTCGGTGGCGCGATTGCTCTATGGATCATCTGGGGCGCCTGGCAGGTGGCAAACCGCGCGGTCGTCCAGCTCATGGATCGCGAGCTGCCCGATGCCGAGCGCGAGCGCATCCGTGCCATCGCTTTGGCGCATCCCGAAGTGCGCGCGGTGCACGATATGAAAACGCGCGCCGCCGGGCCGATTTCGTTCATCCAAATCCATCTAGAGATGGACGGCAGTCTGCCGCTGACGCAGGCGCACCGTATTGCCGACGAGGTCGAGGCCAGCATTTTGGCGGTCTATCCGCGCTCCGAAGTGATAATCCACCAGGATCCTGCGGGCGTAAACGAACCGCGCGCAGCTTATACCCGCTGAGCTTGCTTTCTTTTGCGCAGCGGGCCCCGTAATCTCGGTGCATGACCGGCGAACGCAAGACCATCCTGCTGACTGGAGCCAGCCGCGGCATCGGCCACGCCACGGTCAAGCGGTTCAGCGACGCCGGCTGGCGCGTCGTGACCTCCTCACGCGAGGCGGTTCCACCCGAATGCAAGCGCGATCCCAATTGGACGCAGCACATCACCGCCGATTTATCGCAGACCCAGGCGGTCGAAGGCTTCATCGGCGCGGCGCTCCAGGAACTAGGCGAAGCGCCGCTGCACGCGCTGGTCAACAACGCCGGCGTGTCGCCCAAGACGCCGTTCAAGGAGCGGCTCGGCTGCCTCAATGGTGATCTCGCCGATTGGCGCCAAGTTTTCCAGCTCAATTTCTTCACGCCGGTAATGCTGGCGCGCGGGCTTGCCGGGCCGCTGACCAAGGGCAGGGGCACGATCGTCAACGTCACCTCGATCGCCGGCCATGCGGTCCATCCCTTCGCTGGCTCGGCCTATTCGACGTCGAAGGCGGCGCTGTCGGCGCTGACGCGCGAGATGGCGGTGGAGTTCGCCGAGCTCGGCATCCGCGTCAACGCCGTGGCGCCCGGCGAGATCGAAACCGCGATGCTGTCGCCCGAGACCGAGGTGCTGTTACCGCGGATACCGCTCCACCGGCTTGGCACGCCCGACGACGTGGCGGCGACGATCTTCTATCTCTGCTCGCCGGAATCGTCCTACGTCACCGGCACCGAGATTTTCGTCACGGGCGGGCAGCACCTTTACTGAATTGTTTTGCGGACGCCTTCGACGCTCAGCGCTCTAGCCGCGCCAGCTTGCCCTGAAGCTGGGCGATGTCGGCATCGAGCCAGTCGAGGTAGTGCTGCGGCGCGCCGGTTTCGGATTTGCGCAATTCGTTGAGCCGGGTGATCTCATCGCCGATGGTTTCGGCGATGTGCGCCATTTGGGTTTCGCGTTCGGCCGGATCGAGGTGATGCAGGAAGCGCAGTTTGAGCAGCAGCGCCAGGCGGGTGAAATCGCCAAGCGGACTTTTGAGCCGCGCTTGCAATAGGCTCGCCAGGGTGGTGTGGCCGGCTGGCGTCAGGCCCAGCCGCGCGTTGTCTGCCATGCCCTTGCCCTCGCTCGCCACCGCCAGGCCTTCGACGATCAGCGCTTCGAGCGACGTACCCATGAGGTCGAGCGACGGCGCGGCAATTCGGCCGGTAAACTGCCGGATTTGGGCAGCGAGGTCACCGTAGCGGCGCGGGCCGTCGGCAAGGAAGCCGAGCGCCGCGAGCTTGATCGCTTCGGCGGGAATCAGCGGTTGGTCGCGGAACACCGGACGCGTTCCACGCGGTGGTTCAGGCAACGCGGCGGATCGGCAGATGCGACCAGACATCGGACAACGCCGCGACCAGCGTGTCGATGTCGGCGTCGGTATGCAGCGGCGTCGGCGTTAGGCGCAGTCGTTCGCCGCCGCGCGGCACGGTCGGATAATTGATCGGTTGGACGTAGATACAGTGGCGTTCGAGCAGATCGTCCGCGGCCTGCTTGCACAACCGCGCATCGCCGATCAGCACCGGCACGATGTGGCTTTCGCTCGCCATCACCGGCAGCTTTGCGGCGGCAAGGCGTTGCTTCAATCGCGCGGCGCGCTCCTGGTGGCGCCGGCGCAGCTCGGTCGCGTTTTTGACATGGCGGATGCTGGCGACGGCGCCAGCGGCAATCGCCGGAGGCAGCGCCGTGGTGAAGATGAAGCCCGGTGCATAGCTACGCAGAAAATCGACCAGCGTCGCCGATGCGGCGACATATCCGCCCATCAGCCCGAAAGCCTTGGCGAGCGTACCCTGGATCAGATCGACGCGGTCCATCACGCCGTCGCGCTCGGCGACGCCGGCGCCGCGTGCGCCGTAAAGGCCGACGGCGTGTACCTCGTCGAGATACGTGAGGGCGCCATATCGCTTGGCAACGTCGCAAAGCTCACCGATGGGCGCGATATCGCCGTCCATTGAATAGACCGATTCGAACGCCACCAGCTTGGCGCGTGCCGGATCGGCTTGAATGAGCAGCCGTTCGAGATCGGCGGGATCGTTGTGCTTGAAGATGACCTTTTCGGCATGGCTATGCCGGATGCCCTGGATCATCGACGCGTGGTTGAGCGCGTCCGAGAAGATGATGCAGTTTGGCAGCTGCGATCCGAGCGTCGCCAGCGCCGCCTCGTTGGCGACGTAGCCCGAAGTGAACACCAGCGCCGCCGGCTTGCAGTGCAGGTCGGCGAGCTCACGCTCGAGCACGACATGGTGATGCGTGGTGCCTGAGATGTTGCGCGTCCCGCCGGCGCCGGCGCCGGTCTGGCCGAGTGCGTCGCGCATTGCTGCCAGCACGTCCGGATGCTGGCCCATTCCGAGATAATCGTTCGAGCACCAGACGGTGATCTCGGTGCCGCGTGCATGCTCTTGCGCGCGCGGAAAGGCGCCGGCGCGGCGCACAATGCCGGTGAAGACGCGATAGAGGCCTTCGGCCTTCAATGCATCGAGCCGGGTTTTGAAGAAGGCCTCGAAATCCATCGCGGGAGAGCGCCCTTCCTTGAAACTATCGAATAATTATAACCGCTTAAGGGTTCCGCGTCAGGCCCGCAATGAGGCCCGTTGTCGCGGCGAAAGCCGGGCTGCGGTGTCGTCCAGCGCCTTGCCGAAACGGTCGAGCATTTCGTCGATCTCCCCCTCGCTGATCACCAGCGGCGGCGCGAACGCCTGGGCATCGCCGATCTGCCGCAGGATCAAACCGTGCTTGTTGATTTCTGCCGTCAGGATGTTGCCGGCGCCGTGACTTGGATCAAACGGTGCCTTGGTTGTCTTGTCCGCCACCAGTTCGACGCCAGCAACGAGCCCGAGGCCGCGAATTTCGCCGACCAGCGGATGATCGGCGAAGCGCTGGCGTAGGCCGTTCTGCAGCCGCGGCGCCACTTTCTGGACATGGCCGATGATGTCGCGCTCTTCGTAGATTTTGAGCGTTTCGATCGCGACCGCGCAGCACACCGGATGACCCGAATAGGTGTAGCCGTGCGCGAAGATGCCGATCTTGTCGCTTTCGTCCGCGAGCGCCTGGTAGATCGGTTCGTTGATCACGGTCGCCGAGATCGGCAGATAGGCGGAGGATAGCGCCTTGGCGACGGTGATGATGTCGGGTTTCAGGTCGAAGGTCTCGGTGCCGAACATCTTGCCGGTGCGGCCGAAGCCGGTGATGACTTCGTCGGCGATGAACAGCACATCGTGCTTCTTCAGCACCTTTTGGATTTTTTCAAAATAGGTCCGTGGCGGCATGATGACGCCGCCGGCGCCCATCACCGGCTCAGCGATGAAGGCCGCGACCGTCTCGGGATCCTCGCGCTGGATCATCAGATCGAGGTTCTCGGCCAAGCGAGTGGCGAAATCCTCTTCGCCCTCGCCGGGATGCGCGAAGCGATAGTGGTGCGGGCAATCGGCATGCCGGATGTTGGCAATCGGCAAGTCGAACGAGCGGTGATTGTTGGGCAGGCCCGACAGGCTGGCGCTCGCCACGGTGACGCCGTGGTAGCTCTTGAAGCGCGCGATGATCTTCTTCTTGCGCGGGCGGCCGAGCGCGTTGTTGTAATACCACACGATCTTGACCGCGGTGTCGTTCGCCTCAGAACCCGAATTGTTGAAGAACGCGTGCGACATCTTCACCGGCATCATGGCAATGAGACGCTCGGCCAGCTCGCCGACGACATCGTGCGACTTGTGGTGGAACGAGTGGTAGAAGCTGAGCTTGCGCATCTGGCGCGCCGCCGCCTCGATCAGCCGTTCCTCGCCGAAGCCCAACGACGTGCACCACAGGCCGGCGCAGCCTTCGAGGTATTCTTTGCCTGCCTCGTCCTTGACCCGGACTCCCTTGCCCTCGGTCACCAACAACTCGCCTTGGCGCTCCAGCCGGCGAAGGTTGGAATAGGGGTGGAGATGAAAAGCGATGTCGCGGCTGGCGGCGGAGTTGCCTCGCTGCATGGCGGAAATCCTTGCGATCGGTGCGGAAGAAGGTGGCGGCTACTATCGGCGCGGCGCCGCCTCGCGTCAAACCCGCGCACCAACGGGGCTACCCGGCAAGACTCGATGACGAACCGGCCTGCGGCATCGGGTCGCAGTCGAACGCGGAACGGCTTCGACCAGTTCGACGATCTGCTGATGCGCCAAATCTGTCCGGAAGCTTGTCCACAATTCTATCCACAGAATGTGACAATCTTGCGCAACGAACCACTAGCATGGTCCAGCCACCCGGTTCCATGCTTCCTCCGCTCGCGCCAGTTCCCCCATCGGTCGTTGTAAGGGTTTGTTGTATGTCCGGGCTTCCGCCGCTCGACGACAAGGATTTCGCCAATCTCGACATGGATCGGGTCATTGCCGATCCGGACTATCGTCGCCGCGTCATCGATCGTTTGCGGCGCGATCCGCGCTATGCCGACAAGCGGCGCCAGTCCTCGATGTTCTACGAGCCGCCGCCGCCCGACGAAGAATAGATCAGCGCCGCTGGCGCGGATCGAGCGCCTGTTGCAGCCCGTCGCCGAGCAGGTTGCATGCCATCACCGTCAAAAAGATCAGCAGGCCGGGGTAGACCGCGAGCATCGGCGCCAACGCGACCGTCTCCTCAGCGCCGGTCAGCATGTTGCCCCAGCTCGCCAGCGGCGGTGCGATGCCAAGGCCGAGGAAGCTCAACACGGATTCGAGCAGGATGATCTCGCCGACGGCGAGCGAGGTCGCGACGATGATCGGCGTCGCCAGATTGGGCAGGATGTGCACAAGCATGATGCGCCGATGGCCGGCGCCCAGCGCCTCGGCGGCGCGGACGAAATCCTGCCGCTTCAGCGACAACGTCGTGCCGCGCACCAGCCGCGCCACCGTCGTCCAGCCGACCAGTGTTACCAGCACGATGATGCGATAGAGGCTCATTGCCTCCGACTGGCGCAGCGCCGCCGGCACGCCGAGCTTGTGCAGATCGGCTGCTGCCAGCACGACCAGCAGCGGCAACAGCGGCAGCGCGATCACGCCGTCGGTGAGACGCATCAGTGCGGCATCGAGCCGGCCGCCGAAATAACCTGCGACCAAGCCGATGGCAGTGCCGAGTACCGCGGCTGCCAACGCGGCAGTGATGCCGACCAGCAGCGAAACGCGGCCGCCTTCGAGCAGGCGCAGTAGAAGGTCGCGGCCGAGCTCGTCGGTGCCAAGCGGATGGCGCAGCGACGGACCAGCCAGGCGCTGATAGAGGTTGACGGTATCGGCGTGCACGCCGAGCGCCTGTGCCAGCCACGGCGCCAGCAAAACGGCCAGCGCCAACACGAGCAGAACACTGCCGCCGAAACGGACCCGCGGTTGCGCCAGCGCGCTCATCGGTAGGCAATTCGCGGATCTACCGCGGCATAAGCGAGATCCGCGGCGAAATTCGCCAGCAGGGTCATCAGGGTGGCAAACAGCAAGCCGGCGAGCGCGAGGTTGTAGTCATTGCCGAGCACCGCGTCATAGATCAGCTTGCCCATTCCGGGATAGCTGAACATGGTCTCGGTAATCAGCGCGCCCGAGAACAGCGAGCCGAACGACAACGCCACGACGGTGATGAGCGGTATCAAGGCGTTGCGGAGTGCGTGGCGCGTCAGGATGCGTGCTTCGCCGGCGCCCTTGGCGCGCGCCGTGCGGATGTAGTCGTGGTTCAGCGTGTCGATCATCGCCGCGCGCATGTAACGCAGCTGCGGTCCGAAATTGACCAGTGTCAGCGTGATCACTGGCAGCACCAGATGATCGGCGCGATCCGCGACGCCACCGGCGCCGATCGTCGTTGCGCCGCCCGGGGGCAGCCAGCCAAGCT
>JBAVMB010000219.1:0-2071 GCA_049689615.1 Allostellaceae bacterium | reverse complement strand
CGGTCGGTCGTCGTCTCGCCCAGCACCTTGATCGAACTCAGCAGGATCGTGCGCTCCAGACCGGCCGCTGCGGCGGCGGAGGCGATGGCGGCGGCCATATCGCGTTCGGCCGCGTGCCAAGCGGCCGAGCCTGCCGGCGCGTGGGCGCGGCTGGCGAGGTGGACCACTGCGCGCGCGCCGGACAGAAGACCGCGCCAATCGCTGTCGCGATCGAGCGTGCCTGCAATCCGCGTTTCAATGGACGGCGCAAAAGTCGTGACGCCGCGCGTCACCGCGCGCACGGCGATGCCATTGGCGGCAAGATGCGCGGCAAGCGCGCGGCCGATGAAACCCGCGGTACCCAGGATCACGACGGGACGCGGATCGGCGGTGATCGGCATGTCAGCCCTGCGGCGCGCTAATCAACGGCGCCGCGGCGCGCGAAGCCGACGAGCATCGCCGCGCTCAGGATCACCGCCAAGCCGACAGCGATCAGCGGCCGAACCAGAGCTAGCAGCGCGAGCGCCGCGAGCCCGGCATCGCCGGCCAGCACCAGCCGCGCAACCGCGGCGTGATCGTTGCCGCGTACCGCCCGTTGATAGAAATGATCGCGATGCGCGCGCCACAGCGCTTCGCCGCGCCGTGCGCGCCGCGCCAGGGTCACCGTCGCATCGGCCAGATAATAAAGCGGTAGGATCAACGCCGGCGCCCACAGCCCGTCGCGCGCCAACACGAGTAGCAGCCAGCCCATGACATAGCCGAGCGGCACGCTGCCGGCATCGCCGAGGAATACGCTCGCCGGCTGCCAATTGAAACGCAGGAAGCCAAGCGCAGCGGCGACGGCGACGAGTGCCAGGGCGGCGAGGTCGCGTCCGCCGACAAACGAGACGATGGCGACACCGAGTCCGATACAGACGGTCTCGACGCCGGTAATGCCGTCGATGCCGTCCATGAAATTGTAGAGATTGACGAACCACACCCACAGCAGCGCCGCTGTGGCGCGGTCGAGCGGCAGCGGCAACAATCCCTGGAAGACGAGCGCCGCGCGCGGAAAGAACGCCAGCGCGACCAACGCGGCAGCAAAATGCGCCGCCAGCCGCACCGCGACCGGTAGGCCGCGCAGATCGTCGACGAACGATAAGAGTGCCAAGGCAAGCGCCAACAGCGCGACCGCGACAGTGTCGGACGGCAGTTTCAGCCATGCCGCGAGTCCGAGCCAGCCAACGACCAGCGCCGTGACTACCGCGAGTCCGGCGCCGCGCGGCACCGGCGTCGCATGCGACGAGCGCTCGCCTGGCCGGTCGAGGATCGCGCGGCGGCGCAGCCAATCGCGCATCAGCGCGGTCAGGATCGCACTGCCGAATCCGGCAGCCAGCACGATTGCCCCCGCCACCGCCGCGTTCGTCTCCATGCGTGCGCCGCACCGTCCTGCCGAAGCCGCGGCTGTGATAAGCCGCGGCCGCGCCGCGCGCAACCGGCTCCTGGCTAGACGGCGCTTAGCAGTGGATGACGGCCGAGCAGAGCTGTGCCTTCAAGTCCTCGAGCTCGGCCTTGTGCTGTTTCAGCGCCGCCAGTCCGGCCGAGTTGGTGCCCATGGCGGCATAGGTGTGGAGCAGCGTCACCGCTTCGCTCACCAGCGAATTGACGGTATCGGGCGACAGGCTTTGCAACATCTGCTCGTAGCGGCTGATCGCTTGTGGCGATAGGCCCGGCGTCGGCGCGGCATCCTGGCTCGCGGCGCGCGACAATCCGCTGCCGATGACCAAGGGCACGGCCGCCAGCACGAGCCCGAAAATCGGGAGTCGCATGGCTTCTCTTCCTCTGTCTGGCCGGGCGGCACGGCTTCGCCTCGCCATGCGCGAAAGCGCATGCGCAGGCCGGTCATGGCGGCGACAACCGGCGCGAGGAAACACGGCCGAACGGGCTCTTCATCTGCGGCTTGCTGCCGCTTGGGACGCACAATGCGTCCGCTGTCTCTATCGCAAGCGCTATGCCAGCGGCGGCAAAGTGCGGCTTTGCCGTCGTCGTCGCGCTGTCCGGCGGCGGTCCTGTAAAATCCGCCGACAATGCCGAAAGGCCGAGCGATGAATAC
>JBAVMB010000218.1:0-3986 GCA_049689615.1 Allostellaceae bacterium | reverse complement strand
TGCGGGACCACGGCTGATGGAAACGCTGCGCGAATTGTTCGGCGAAGCCGAATTCTGGGTGCTGATCGCCTTCGTCATTTCGATGACGATTGTGGTGTGGAAGGCGCGCGGCGCGATGCTCGGCATGCTCGACCGTCGCGCCGAGAAGATCAAAGCCGAGCTCGATGAGGCGCGCCGCCTCGCCGAGGAGGCGCAAAAGGCCCTGGCGCAGCACCAACTACGCCAACGCGACGCGCTCAAGGAAGCCGAGGCGATCATCGCCCAGGCCCGCGCCGAAGCCGAACGCGCGGCGCAGGAAGGCCGCAAGGATCTGGCAGCCGCGCTCGAGCGCCGCAAGCGGCTGGCGGCCGAGAAGCTGGCGCTTGAAGAGCAGAAGGCGCTGAACGAAGTCCGCGCGGCCGCGGTCGATGTCGCCATCGCCGCCGTGCGCCGCGTCCTGTCCGAGGATCTCGACACCAAGCGCCGGGCGGCACTCGTCGACCAGGCGATCGCGGCGCTGCCCGAAACCCTGCACTGATTTTTCGCGGCGGTTATCCGCCAGTCGCCGGTCCGGCCGCTTGCTCGGGCGCGAGATAAGCGGCGCCGAGCGACTGCGCCACCGCCGGATGGGTGATGCGGCCGGCCTGGACGTTGAGCCCGGCCATTAGGTTGCGGTCTTCGGCAATCGCCCGTTTCCAACCCTTCTGCGCCAAAGCCAGGACGAACGGAAGCGTCGCGTTGTTGAGCGCGAAGGTTGAAGTGCGCGCAACCGCGCCCGGCATGTTGGTGACGCAGTAATGGATGACGCCCTCCTCGACATAGGTCGGGTCGGCATGTGTCGTCGGCCGGCTGGTCTCGCAGCAGCCGCCCTGGTCGATCGAGATGTCGACGATCACCGAACAAGCACGCATGCGTTTCACCATGTCGCGCGTTACCAGTTTAGGTGTCGCCGCGCCGGCGACAAGCGCCGCGCCGATCACCAGGTCGGCGCCGATCACTTCGCGCTCAATGTTTTCGACAGTGGAAAACAGCGTGTGGAGCTGCGAGCCGAATTGCAGATCGAGCGCATAAAGCCGTGTCAGCTGCTTGTCGATCACCGTGACGTGCGCTTCCATGCCCATGGCAACGCGTGCAGCGTTGGTGCCGGCGACGCCGCCCCCGAGCACGACGACGCGCGCGGCCGATACGCCCGGCACGCCGCCGAGCAGAATACCGGCGCCGCCCTGCTCCTTCTCGAGACAGTGCGCGCCGACCTGCACTGCCATGCGGCCGGCGACCTCACTCATCGGCGCCAGCAGCGGCAGGCCACCGCGTTCGTCGGTCACGGTCTCGTAAGCGATGCAGGTCGCGCCGGAGCGCAAAAGCCCTTCTGCCTGCTTGGCGTCGGCGGCAAGATGCAGATAGGTGAACAGCACCTGGCCGCGGCGCAGCTTGGCGATTTCCGCCAGTTGCGGCTCCTTCACTTTGACGATCAGTTCGGCCTTGGCGAAGACCTCGGCCGCGTTCGCTGCGATGCTGGCGCCGGCCCGGCGATACGCCTCGTCGTCGAAGCCGATGCCGGTACCGGCGCAGGTTTCGATCACCACCGCCTGGCCGTGATGGACGAGTTCGCGCACGCTTCCCGGCACCAGGCCGACGCGGTATTCATGGGTCTTGATCTCCTTCGGCACGCCGACCAGCATCGTCATCTCCGTCCTTGATCCGGTGAACCGCGCATGAACCGCCGCAGCCTGCTCCTTGCGCCGCTGGCCGTGCTGCTGGCGGCGCTCGGCGCGTCACGCGTCCGCGCGCATTCCTATACGCTCGGCGCGATCGAGATCGGCCATCCCTGGGCCGAACCATCGACCGGCGACGTCGCCGCCGTCTTTATGGCGCTGGCGAATATGGGCGACAAGCCCGACCGGCTGATCGGCGCCGCGACGCCAATTGCCGATGCGGCGTTATTCCAGGATTACGGCAACCGCCCGATTGACGCGTTCGATCTGCCGCCGAAGCGGCCCGTGGCGCTGCGGCCCGGCGGACGGCGTGTCGTGCTGCAAGGCGTCAAGCACCGGCTTGCCGCCGGCGACGATTTTCCGCTGACGCTGCGTTTCGCCAACGCCGGCCAAACCACGGTCATGGTGATGGTCCAGCAGGAACCGTCGGAGCCGCCGCCGGCGCATTGATCAGCGCGGCGACGTAATCGGCGATCGCCAGCGAACTCGTCAGGCCCGGCGACTCGATGCCGAAGAGATTGATCAGGCCGGCGATGCCGTGGCGCTCGGCACCGTCGATGCGGAAATCGGCGGCCGGTTCGTCGCGGCTGCTGATTTTCGGCCGAATGCCGGCGTAGCCGGGCTGCAACGCGCCGTCGGGCAAGCCGGGCCAATATTTGCGGATCGCGGCGTAGAATCGCGCACCGCGTTTTGGATCGACGGTGTAGTCAATGCCATCGATCCACTCCGTATCCGGACCGAAGCGTCCTTGGCCGGCAAGATCGGGCGTGTAATGGACGCCGAGGCCGGCATGTTCCGGCACGGGGTACACTGGACGTTGGAACGGCGCCTTGCCTGGCAGCGTGAAGTAGACGCCGCGGCAATAATAATCGCGTGGGATGCTCGCCACCGGCACGCCAGCGAGCCGCCGCGCGACGCCCGGCGCGTAGAGACCGGCAGCATTGACCAGAATCTTGCACTCGAGGGTTAGATTCTCATCGCCTGCGATTTCGAGCACGAAGCCGCCGGATTCGCGCACGCGGCCGGACGCGACTTCAGCGCGCAGCGCAACCGTGGCACCGTGGGCCTCGGCCTCACCGTGTAGGCTCAGCATTAGCGCGTGGCTGTCAATCAAGCCGGTGGACGGCGAATGGAAGGCGGCGATGCAAGCCACCTCGGGCTCCATCGCGCGCGCCGCCTTGGCGTCGAGCAGCTCCAAATCATCGACACCGTTGGCCGTAGCGTGCGCCATCACCTTCGCCAGCAACGGCGCCTCGGTCTCGTCGGCGGCAACGACGAGCTTGCCAATGCGTTTCGTAACGATGCCGCGTGCCGCGCAATAGGCGTAAAGCTGTTTGCGTCCGGCGACGCAGAATCGCGCCTTGAGACTGTCGGCGGGATAGTAGAGCCCGGCGTGGATAATCTCGCTGTTGCGCGACGATGTATGCGCGCCGATATAGCGTTCTTTTTCGACGACCAGGACGGTCCGGCCGCCCAGCGCCAGCGCCCGCGCCACCGCGAGTCCGATGACGCCAGCGCCGATGACGACGCATTCGACCGATTCGCGCATCTGCATTCCTTGCATTCCGATCATGCCGAGATTGACGCAACGGCGCCGGACCGACAATCTCCAACGACATCTTCGAGAGCGCCCATGCCCGCCGCGCCCGCGCACACTCGTCCCATCAGCCGTATCGAGGCGCTTTATCCCTACCTGCTGCTGACGCTGTGCAACCTGTTCTGGTCAGGGAACTGGGTGCTCGGCCGCGCCGCGCATGCCGCCATACCGCCGGTGGCGTTGACCTTCGGACGCTGGACGGTGTCGGCGATCTGTCTCGCGCCGCTGGCAATCCCGCGGCTCAGAGGCAAAGGCGCAGTTTTGCGCCGCCACTGGCTGCTGATCGCGGCCCTGGGCTTTCTCGGTCTCGGCTTCTTCCAGATCGCGGTCTATACCGGGTTGCGTTACACGACGGCGATCAATGCGGTACTGATGAACGCCGCTGCGCCGCTCTATATCATCGCGATTTCGTGGTTGCTCGACGGCGAGACGGTGACGCCGCGCCAGCTTCTCGGCATGGTTCTGTCGTTCTGCGGAATCATCGTCATCATCAGCCGCGGCACCTTCGCCCAGCTGCTGCACCTACAATTCAACGTCGGCGACCTGGTCATTCTCCTGGCGATGCCGGCGTGGGGTTTCTATTGCGTACTGCTGCGGCGTGCACCCAAGTCGCTCGATACGCTAGGGCTGCTGTTCGCCGTCAATATCGCCGGCCTGATCCTGGTCGCGCCCGCCTTGGCGTTCGAGGCGGTGTT
>JBAVMB010000217.1:0-6695 GCA_049689615.1 Allostellaceae bacterium | reverse complement strand
GTCGTAGGTGTCGCCGCCGGTCCAGATCGGCCACTCCCGCTGGGGCGCCGGTCCGCAGGCGGCGAGGGCGAAGAACGACAGCACGAGCGACGCGACGACGACACGACGCATGGGATCGCTCCTGAATGGCTCATTATAAGTCTGCCGCGGCCTGACCAGCCCCACACTTTGGCGTGAGCGGACAACCGAAAAGCGAATGACATTTCACGCCGCGGCGGTTCGCCGCAGCCGCTGATTATTTTCGCGCCAGCTCGGTCGTCACCGGTGTTTTGGCCGCGCCGCGCGTTGCCGATCGCGCGCATGAATCCTCCGGCAATTCAATGCGATGCGCAACGCCATCGCGGTTGATGCGCGCGCTTGTACCGGCCCCACGCGTCGTTCGATTGCGCGCGCAACGTCATGCAATTGCAACAAAACCGAAAGTTAGCTGTAGCCAACGGCCCGTATGGTCCGCCGCCATTGCTGCGTCGAATGCGCGGCAATTCCGTTGGGGGACAACAGAAAATCAACGAAAGGATGAAAATGTCGTTCGGGAGATACTTCCTCGGCAGCGTCGCGGTGGGTGCGCTTTTGATGACCGCCGTGCCGGTCAAGGCGCAATCGCTCAACAGCCAGATGCAAAGCCTGCGGCAGCAGATCCAGCAGCTCAATCAGCAGCTGCAGAACCTGCAGAACCAAGTCCAGCAGACGCAGCAGAAACAGGCGCAGACGGACGCCACGGTCGATCAGATTAAGACCGAACCGGCCCAGGCGGAAACGCCGGCCGGCCAGCCGTTGTTCAAGATGAGCGGCCTGTCGCCGACCTTCTCGAGCGCGGACGGCGCCAACACGCTGTCACTGACGGGTCGGCTCCATTTCGACATGGGCGACTATCTCAACTACAGCAAGAAGTCGAACAGCACGACGCCGAACGATCTTCAGAGCGGCGTCAAGGCGCGGCGCGCGCGTCTCGGCGTTCAGGGCAAGGTCGCCAACGATTTCGGCTACGCCTTCATCATGGACTTCGGCGGTTCGACGACGGACAACGGCTCGACCATCGAAAACGCTTTCGTGACCTATAACGGCCTGCCGATCCACTTCATCGTCGGTTACCAGGACACGCCCTATACGCTCGACGAGGCGACGAGCTCGAACGACATCATGTTCCTCGAGCGCTCGTCGTCGCAGGTGGTCGCCACCGAATTCGGTGCCGGCGACAACCGCTCGGCCATCGGCGCGTGGTGGAATAATGACCGTGCTTGGGCCGGAGGTTTCGGCACCGGCAACGCGTCGGGCAACTCCGACAACGGCGGCGCGTCCGGTAAGGGCGTGGCGTCGCAGGTCGGCATGACCGGCCGCCTAACGTATCAGTTGGTGCAGACTCCGGATGCGACCTTGCATGTCGGCGCCGATGTGGCAGCGCTGATCAAGCCGCCGGAAGTCGCTGCGAACAGCTTCCGCGGTCTCTCGCTCAGCGATTCACCGGAACTTCGGATCGATAATCAGACGATTCTGAACACCGGAACCATCGGCAGCGCCGCCAATCCGGTGACCGGCGCGCACGTCTTCGGTCCGGAGCTCGCGGGCAATATCGGCCCGCTCTACGGCCAGGCTGAGTACTTCCATTACACCGTCGATCGCCAGGGTCTGTCGGACCTGAACTTCAACGGCGGTTATGTCGAGGCGAGCTACGCGTTGACGGGCGAGCAGCGGCACTACAAGCCCGGTGCGGGCGCTTACACCAGCCTCGCGCCCGCCCATCCCTTCGCGCCCGGCAGCGGTTACTGGGGCGCATGGGAAATGGCGGCTCGTTACAGCGTCATCGACCTGAACGACATGTTGGGCACGTCCACCGGCGTCGCCGGCGGCAAGCAGCAGACCTATACGGTCGGCCTCAACTGGTACCCGAGTTCGAACCTGCGCTTCATGCTCGATTACATCCACGCCAACGTCGACAAGCACGCCAGTGCCACGAGTAACACCGCGGTCGGCGCGTCGATGGATGCAATCGCGCTCCGCACGCAGTTCGCATTCTGACGACACCCGGTCCGCGGGTGGCCGGCGGTAATCCTCGCCTCGCGGCGAGGACTGCCGCCGGCGTTCGTTTTGTCGGGTCGGGAAGAAAGCCTATACGGCCGGCAGAGCCACAAGCCCGCCGCGCCGTCTGCCGTTACTCGGCGGCTTCGACCCGCTTCATCGCCTCTTCGACGTGGCGCGAGAAGACGTATTGCGCCGGACGCTGCTTATCGAGATCGATTTCGGGCGCCATCTCGCCCTCGGTCTTGACGCCGCGCAGCGCGACGCCGAGCGCCTTGAGCGGATGCTTCACGGCATCGACCACGGCGGTCGCTTCGTAGCCCGAATGCACCATGCAGTCGGCGCATTTCTCGTAATTGCCGGTACCGTAGGCGTCCCAGTCGGTTTCCGCCATCAGCTCCTTGAAGCTCTTGGCAAACCCTTCGCCGAGCAGGTAGCACGGCCGCTGCCAACCGAAGACGTTGCGCGTCGGATTGCCCCACGGCGTGCAGTGATAGGACTGGTTGCCGGCGAGGAAGTCGAGGAACAGGCCTGACTGGCTGAACGACCATTTGGTGCCGTTCTTGGCCCGGAAGATGCCGCGGAAGAGTTCCTTGGTCTTGCGCCGGTTGAGGAAGTGCGCCTGATCGGGCGCGCGCTCATAGGCATAACCCGGCGACACGGTAATGCCGTCGAGGCCGGCTTCCATCATCGTGTCGAAGAAGCGCGCAACGCGCTCCGGCTGCGTGCCGTCGAACAGCGTGCAGTTGATGTTGACGCGGAAGCCGCGCGACTTGGCGAGCTTGATCGCCGCCGCCGCCTTTTCGTAGACGCCTTCCTCGCACACCGAGTGGTCGTGCATCTCCTTGTCGCCGTCGAGATGGATCGACCAGACGAAGAACGGGTTCGGCTTGAATCGGTCAATCTTCTTCTCGAGCAGCAGCGCGTTCGTGCACAGATAGACGAACTTCTTGCGCGCGATGATGCCTTCGACGATCTGCTCGATCTCGCGGTGGAGCAGGGGCTCGCCGCCGGCGATCGACACCACCGGCGCGCCGCATTCGTCGACCGCCTCGAGGCATTCGGCCACCGACAGGCGCTGGTTCAAGATCTTGTCGGGATAATCGATCTTGCCGCAGCCGGCGCAGGCCAGGTTGCAGCGGAACAACGGCTCGAGCATCAGCACCAGCGGATAGCGCTCGACGCCGGTCAGGCGCTGCTTCATCACGTAGGCGCCGACACGGATCATTTGATGGAGCGGAACGGACACGGGTTCGACCTCTCTTCGTTTTCGTTCGGAGCGCTCAGCCGGCGGTTTCGGCGAGCTCGGGGGGCATGCGGAAACGCACATTCTCGGTGATGCCGGGCAGCTTCTCGCATTCGACGTCGCTCAGCTGCTTGAGCCGCGCGATCAGGTTCTGCACCAGCTCCTCGGGCGCCGAGGCGCCGGCAGTGATGCCGACGGCCTTCACGCCCTTGACCCAGGCCGGGTCGAGCGCGTCAGCGTCGGCGACCAGGTAGGCCTTGACGCCCTGTTCGGCGGCGATTTCGCGCAGCCGGTTGGAGTTCGAGCTGTTGGCGGCACCCACGACTAAGACAACGTCGACCTGCTGCGCCAGTTCCCGCACGGCGCGTTGGCGGTTCTGGGTCGCGTAGCAGATGTCCTTGGTATCGGGTCCGACGATGTCGGGGAAGCGCTGGCGCAGCGCGTCGATCACCGCCTTGGTGTCGTCGACCGACAGCGTCGTCTGGGTAATGAAGGCAAGCTTGTGCGGATTGCTGACCTTGAGGCCGGCGACTTCCTCCGCGCGCGAGATCAGATGCACCTTGCCGTTGATGCGGCCCATCGTGCCTTCGATTTCGGGATGACCGGCATGGCCGACGAGCACGATCTCGCGGCCCTGCGCGGCGTAGCGCTGGCCTTCGCTGTGGACTTTGGACACCAGCGGGCATGTCGCGTCGATTACTGGCAGGCTGCGGCTCGCCGCCGCATCCTCGACGGCGCTCGAGACGCCGTGGGCGCTGAAGATGGTCACGCTGCCCGGCGGAATCTCGTCGAGCTCGTCGACGAAATGCGCGCCCTTGGCGCGAAGTCGTTCGACCACATGCCTGTTATGCACGATCTCATGGCGCACGTAGATCGGCGGGCCATACTTTTCGAGCGCCCGTTCGACGATGTCGATCGCGCGCTCGACGCCGGCGCAGAATCCACGCGGCTGAGCCAAAACCACTCGCATTCGTGTCCTCACTCTCCGGGAGACGGTCACGGCCGCCCGCCGTGTTGCGCCGCATTATACGCAGAATTCGCCACGCGACCAGGGGGCCTAACCCGCGGCAAAATGAGGCTAAATTCGGCCTATGACAAGCAACTAAATTGCTTCTTGCGCCGTTCTGTGTTTAGTCTTCGCCCCAGAGCCGCGCGTCGACGCGGCCGAGGGATTCTGGCCACCACGACTCCGCGAGACCCATGAGCACGCCGCTGTTGCGCAACGATCTCACGCCTCTGCTCGACCAAGTCAACACGCCGGCCGATCTGCGCAAGCTCGATGAGAGCCAGCTGCCGCAATTCGCCGACGAGTTGCGCCGCGAGTTGGTCGATGCCGTGTCGGTCACCGGCGGCCATCTCGGCGCCGGCCTCGGCGTGGTCGAGCTGACGGTGGCGCTGCACTATGTCTTCGATACGCCGAACGACCGGCTGGTCTGGGACGTTGGCCATCAGGCCTATCCGCACAAGATCATCACCGGCCGGCGCGACCGCATCCGCACCTTGCGGCAGAGCGGCGGCCTGTCCGGCTTCACCCGGCGTAGCGAGAGCGAATACGATCCGTTCGGCGCCGCACACAGCTCGACCTCGATCTCCGCCGGCCTCGGCATGGCAGTCGGCCGCGACCTGCAAGGCCGCACCAACAACGTCATCGCCGTCATCGGCGACGGCGCGATGAGCGCTGGCATGGCCTACGAGGCGATGAACAACGCCGGCGCGATGAACTCGCGCCTGATCGTCATCCTCAACGACAACGACATGTCGATCGCGCCGCCGGTTGGCGCGATGAGCGCCTATCTGTCGCGCCTGCTGTCGTCCAAACCCTATCGCAGCCTGCGCCAGCTCGGCGCCGCCATGGCCAAGCGCTTCCCGCGCGGCCTCGCCAAGGCGGCACGGCGCGCCGACGAATATGCCCGCGGCATGGTCACCGGCGGCACCTTGTTCGAGGAGCTCGGCTTCTTCTATGTCGGGCCGATCGACGGCCATAACCTCGATCATCTGCTGCCGGTGCTGAAGAACCTGCGCGACAGCGACAACGAAGGCCCGGTCCTGGTGCATGTCGTGACGCAGAAGGGTCACGGCTACGGTCCGGCCGAAGCCGCCGCCGACAAGTATCATGGCGTGGTCAAGTTCGATGTCGCCACCGGCGCTCAGGTCAAGGGCAAGGCGGCGGCGCCGTCTTACACCGCGGTCTATGCCAAGGCACTGATCGCCGAGGCCGAGCGCGACGAGCGCATTGTCGCCATCACCGCCGCGATGCCGTCGGGCACCGGCCTCGACAAGTTCGCCGAGCGCTTTCCCAACCGCTCCTTCGACGTCGGCATCGCCGAGCAGCACGCTGTCACCTTCGCCGCCGGCATGGCCTGCGAAGGCTTGAAGCCGTTCGCCACGATCTATTCGACCTTCCTGCAGCGCGCCTACGACCAAGTGGTGCACGATGTCGCCATCCAGAAGCTGCCGGTGCGTTTCGCCATGGACCGCGCCGGTCTCGTCGGCGCCGACGGCGCGACGCATGCCGGCTCGTTCGACCTCGCCTATCTCGGCTGCCTGCCGCACTTCGTCATCATGGCGCCGGCCGACGAGGCCGAGCTCGTCCACATGGTGGCGACCGCGGCAGCAATCGATGACGCGCCGTCGGCGCTGCGCTATCCGCGCGGCGAAGGCGTAGGTGTCGCGCTGCCGCCGAAGGGGGAAGTTCTTCCAATCGGCAAGGGCCGCATCCTGCGCGAGGGCAATACGATCGCCATTCTGAGTCTCGGCACCCGCCTGCAAGAGGCGCTCAAGGCCGCCGATGAACTCGGCCATCTCGGCCTGTCGACGACCGTGGCCGATGCGCGCTTTGCCAAGCCGCTCGATACCGCTCTGATCGAGCGCTTGGCGCACGAGCACGAAGTCCTGATCACCGTCGAGGAAGCCGCCATCGGCGGTTTCGGCAGCCACGTGCTGCATCACCTGGCGCATGCCGGTCTGCTCGACCAGGGCCTCAAGGTGCGGCCTCTGGTGCTGCCCGACCGCTTCATCGACCACGATTCGCCGGTGAAGCAGTACGACGAGGCCGGGCTCAACGCGCGCCACATCAAGCACGCCGCGTTGGTCGCGCTTGGCCGCGCGGAAATCGAGCGCTCGGCGCGCGCCTGAACCGGCGCGCCGCGGGCGCGCTCCTGCTCATGACCGAAAAACGGCGGCTCGATCAAATGCTGGTCGAGCGCGGCTTGGCGCCGACCCGCGCCAAGGCACAGGCATTGATCCTCGCCGGCATTGTGTTCAGCGGCGAGCGCCGCCTCGACAAGCCGGGCGCGACCTTTGCCGCGGACGCGTCACTCGAGGTCCGCGGCAAGGATCATCCCTGGGTCTCGCGCGGTGGCGTCAAGTTGGCGCACGCTCTCGACCATTTCCACATCGATCCGCGCGGCCTGGTGGCGCTCGATATTGGTGC
>JBAVMB010000216.1:0-1939 GCA_049689615.1 Allostellaceae bacterium | reverse complement strand
GTGCGTTCGCCGTCAGGCGCGCGTGCTGCGGCCGCGGAATTGCTCGGTCACAAGTTGGTGACGTCGCAAACCGGCCCGGCCGGCCATGTTGTGAAACGTGTCCTGGTCGAGGCGGGCGTCGCCGCCGCGCACGAGTTCTACGTGGCGCTGCGCATCGATCCGGCCGCCGGCGCGATCACCGCGGTCGCCGGTGCCCATCGGCCCGATATCGAACAGCATTTGGCGGCCGGCGCGCCGGGGTTCCAAAGCGTGGTACTCGCCATCGCCGGCGAGCGGCGGTCAGGCGACATTGCTGATTTCTGCCGACGGCTTGGCCAGAGCGGTGACGCCGCCGCCAAATTCGGCGAATTGATTGTGCGGCTGCATCGCGCCTTCGTCGAGCTCGACGCGACGCTGATCGAAATCAACCCGCTTATCCAGACCGAAACCGGCGATTTCATCGCGGTCGATGCCAAGGTCGCGATCGACGACAATGCGGTTTTCCGCCATGCCGAAACCGCCCAGTTGCGCAACGACGAAGAAGTCGATCTGATTCAGCTCCAGGCGCAGCGCCATCAGATCAACTATGTGCAGATGGACGGCAATATCGGTATCGTCGTGAACGGCGCGGGCTTGGGTCTGGCGACGCTCGACATGGTCCATGCCGCGGGCGGCATGCCGGCCAATTTCATGGACATCCGCACCACCGCAAAAAGCCTCGATATCGCGCACGGCGTCGGCATGATCCTCGACAATCCGCGCGCCAAGGTGTTGTTGGTCAACGTCTATGGCGGCGGCATGCAGGCCTGCGACACGGTGGTCGACGGCCTGGCGATCGCCTTCCGCAAGAGCGGCCGCGTCATGCCGATGGTGCTGCGCATCACCGGCAACAACGAAAATTTCGCGCGCATGCGGCTGGCCAATTTCAACCTGCCCAAGACCGAATGCACCGACATGTGGCAGGCGGCGACCCGCGCGACCGCGATCGCGCAAGGGAGGGCGTGATGGCAGCCCTGATCGATCGCGAGACGCGGCTTTTGTGCCAAGGCATGACCGGCTGGGCGGGGACCTATCACACCGATCGCATGATCCAATACGGCACGAATGTCGTCGCCGGCGTCACGCCCGGCAAAGGCGGCATGACGCATCTCGGCGTGCCGGTATTCAACACGGTCGCCGAAGCGAAAAAGGCGACCGGCGCCAACGCCAGCATCGTCTTCGTGCCGCCGGCAAATTCCGGAAGCGCCATGCTCGAGGCGATCGAAGCCGAATTACCGTTGGTCGTCGTCGTCACCGAGCGCGTACCGGTGCTCGATATGGTGCGCGTCCGCGAGGCGCTGGTCGGATCGCGCACCCGGCTGATTGGCCCCAACTCTCAGGGTGTGTTGGCGCCCGAAATCTGCCAGATCGGCGTCATGGCGACCGATCGGGCGCGGCGCGGTCCGATCGGTGTCGCCTCGCGCTCGGCTTCGCTGACCAGCGAAGTCGTGAGCCAATTGACTGCCGCCGGTCTTGGCCAGTCGACCACCGTCGGCATCGGCGGCGATCCGGTTCATGGCATCGGCTTCGCCGAA
Organism: Allostellaceae bacterium; assembly: GCA_049689615.1. Taxonomy (GTDB): domain Bacteria; phylum Pseudomonadota; class Alphaproteobacteria; order ATCC43930; family CGMCC-115725; genus REEB95. The sequence continues at coordinate 386 of JBAVMB010000216.1, read as the reverse complement.
TGCCTCGACCTGTTCTTCAAGGATCCGGAAACCCAGGGCGTCGTTCTGGTCGGCGAGATCGGCGGCACCGAGGAACAGGAGGCCGCACGTTACATCCGCGAGAACGGCCTAAAGAAACCGGTGGTGGCGCTGATCGTCGGCCGTGCAGCGCCGCTGCAGTGCCGCATGGGCCATGCTGGCGCGCTGACCGCACAGGCATCCGACGACGCCGACAACAAGATCAAGGCGCTGCAGGATGTCGGCGTCGTCATCGCGTCAAGCGCGCATCTGGTCGGGGCGACCATGTCCGAGGCCTTCGCCCGCCGCGCCGCGTGACATCGGCGACGCTAAGCGCGATCATCGGCGGGCGATGAGTTTCGATCCGGACCGTTTTTTCCATGACCTCG
>JBAVMB010000215.1:0-1805 GCA_049689615.1 Allostellaceae bacterium | reverse complement strand
CCGCCAGGCTGATCGAGCGGATCGAGAAGATCCCGCACGTCTGCTATGCGGAACCGTTCATTGGCATGGGCGGCGTGTTTCTGCGCCGGCGCCTTCGGCCGCCCGGCGAGGTCATCAACGACCGCGCCGGCGATGTCGCCAACCTGTTCCGCGTGCTGCAGCGCCATCCGCAGGCGCTGCTCGCCGAGCTCGAGCTCGGGCTGACGTCGCGGGTCGAATTCCTGCGCCACCGGCGCGTCGAGCCTTCGACGCTGACCGACGTCGAACGCGCGGCGCGGTTTTTCTACCTGCAGCAGATCGTGTTTGGCGGGCAGCCGCACGGCACGTTCGGCACATCGGCCTTGCGGCCGGCGCGCTTCGATCTCGGGCGGCTGCGCCCGCTGTTGGCGGCGGTTCACCGCCGCTTGCGGGCGGTGACGATCGAGGCGCTCGACTTTCAGGCGTTCATCGAGCGGTACGACCGGCCGACCACGTTGTTTTACGCAGATCCGCCCTATTGGGGCTGTGAGAGCGACTACGGGCCAAATTTGTTCTCAAGGGCCGATTTTGAACGCTTAGCCGCGGTGCTTCACCGACTTAAAGGGCGGTTCATCCTGTCGATTAACGATCGGCCGGAGATTCGGCAGGTTTTCGCCGGCTTCAGGATCGAGGCGGTCGGCGTGACCTATCGCGCCAACGGCGTGAAGCACGTGCGCGAGCTGATCATCAGCAATCGGCGGAGGCGGTGAAGGAGCGTTCAACGGTGGCCGCTATTTGCGCGCGGACGGAAGTCCGAGTCTAAAATCGGGCGCCTATGAGTCTAAAAGCGCGCGCCGCGCTATAGTTTCACGCTGCCGCGACGCCGACCGGACAGCTCACGCCCGTACCGCCGAGGCCGCAATAGCCGCCTGGATTTTTCGCCAGATACTGCTGGTGATAGTCCTCGGCGTAATAGAACTCGCCGGCCGGCTTGATCTCGGTGGTGACCGGGCCGTGCCCTGCCTTGGCAAGCGCCTTGGCATAGGCATTGCGCGATGCTTCGGCGGCTTGCTGCTGCGCCGGCGTCGTCCAATAGATCGCCGAGCGGTATTGCGTGCCGACGTCGTTGCCTTGGCGCATGCCTTGGGTTGGGTTGTGGCTTTCCCAAAATGCCTTGAGCAGTCGTTCGTAGGAAATCTTCTTCGGGTCGTAAGCGACCAGCACAATCTCGGTATGGCCGGTGTGGCCCGAGCAGACCTCTTCGTAGGTCGGATTGGGCGTCGTGCCGCCGGCATAACCGACTGCCGTCGCATAGACGCCATCGAGCTGCCAGAAGGCGCGCTCGGCGCCCCAGAAACACCCGAGGCCGAATTGCGCCGTCTCGATGCCGGCCGGGAAGGGCGGCACGATGCGCCGGCCGCCGACATAGTGGGTCTCGGTGACGCGCATCTTGGTGGCGCGGCCGGGCAACGTCTCGTCGGGCGCGGGCATCTCGGTTTTTTTGCGGGCAATCCACATGCGCATTCTCCGTTTTGCTTCTTGCCGAGGAGCGGGCGACACTAAATCTGGGCCCGCGCCTGCCCGAAGGCAACAGGCGCTCACACAGGCTTGAATGGACGTGTGCCGGCCTGCGCCGCGCGACGAAAAAATTGCCGCCGCCGCGGAAAAGCCGCTAGCCTCGTTGCCCGGTACGAGCCGGCCAAAAGCAAAAGACGCACGGGGAGGGCGAGAATGCCGCGACGCTATGACGCCAAGACCTTCGATATGACCCATCTGCGCAAGACAGCCGAAAAGCTCAAGAGCTGGGGCAAGTGGGGGCCCAACGACGAGCTCGGCACGCTCAATTA
>JBAVMB010000214.1:0-1679 GCA_049689615.1 Allostellaceae bacterium | reverse complement strand
CTTCCTGAAGCGCGCGATCGATCAATTCGACCGGCTCTATGCCGAAGGCGCGACCCGCGCCAAGATCCTATGCTTCGCCATTCACCCGTACATCAGCGGCGTGCCGCACCGGATCAAGTATCTCGAGGCGTTTCTCGATTACGCGGCGCGCCACGCCGGCGTCGCATTTTGGCATGGCGCGCACATCCTCGACTGGTGGCGCAGCACGAAACGCTAGCTGCGCAGCGCGGCGCCTTCGAATTGAACTATTTGCCGAACAGATTCTGGAACTGCTTCGGCACCACCTGTTGCAACGTCTTGCCCGGTTGCTGAAGGAGCTGCTGGCCGGATTGTTGCAAAATCGCGCCGACGTCCGGTCGGTATGACAGGTTATCCCACGGCCCGGTGATCTTGATCGGCACCGCCAGCGCACCAGCGACCTTCGGCGTCAATCTGTAGTCGACCTGTTTCTGTGGCAGGTCGACCGTGCCGGCGCCGGTCATCGGCAGCTCGGCCGACGTCAGCTGCAAGTCGTTGTTCTTGAGGATGCCGTTGGCGATCGTGTAGGTGGCTGACAGTGTACTGAAGTCGGTGTTGTTGCCGCTGCCGACCAGTCCCATGCTCAGTGCCTTGGCCGCGTTCTTCATCATGCCGATGATGTTGACGCCCTCGATCTTGCCCTTGTCGAGATGCAGCGAGCCCTTGCCGGCAAGCGACGAGATGATGTCGCGCTGGCTGCGGCCGTGGCCCTCGATCGCCATGTCGAGGTTACCGGTCCCCGACAAGAGGTTCACGTTCGCGGCGTCGTGCAATAGCGGCTGCGTGTCGACGCCTTTGAGGGCGAAGCTCTCCTGGATCGCCGGTGTTGCGCCGCTGCCGTCGATCGCCACTTTGCCCTGGCCGGAGCCTTTGTAGAGCGTCAACTGGGTCAGGTCGGCGGTGAGGCGTGCGTCCTTCAGATGCACGACCAGCGCACTCTTGCCGACTTTGATGTTGCGATACTCGATGGTGTTCGAGCCGAGGAAGAAATCGGCGTCGGCGGCCTTGAGCGGACCGGTGTCGATCGGTGTCGTGCTCCAGCCTTGTTCGGCGCCTGCTGACGTGCCGCCGCTGGACGCAGCCTGCGACGCCGGCGCCGGTGCCGCGGCCGAACCCGCTGCGCCGCCGATGTAGGGATTGAGGTTCAGATCGTCGAGCTGCAGGCTGCCCTTGATGTAGGGTTTGGCGCCGCCATTGTCGACCTCGATTCCGCCGTTGCCCTTGATCGCGTCGAATGCGATCGCGGCATTGCCGAACGCATACTTGGGCCCAGCGATTGCGACCTTGCCCTTGATCGCCAGCAGGCCGAAGCCGTTGCCTGCAGGCATCGGCTGGCCGGCCCAGGCGGCCAGTCCGCGCACCGAAGGAATGTTGAGGTCGGCGTCGCCGTCAAGTTTGAGGGTCGGCGCGCCAACGCCGGTTCCGGTGAACTCGAAGTTGATCGGCGCCGACGCAATCTTCAGCTTGATCGGCGTTGCCTGACCGCCTTCGAACGCGGCCGGCCGGCTGACGGTGAGGTCGAGGTTGACGGTCAGTTTGTTCCACGCCACCGAGCCCGATGCCGACATCGGACTGTCGAGGCCGGCCATCGCGATCTTCATGTTGATCGCATCCGCCTCCCGCCGCTTTCCGGTGCGGGTGTCGACGTAGCTCACGGTGCC
>JBAVMB010000213.1:0-1560 GCA_049689615.1 Allostellaceae bacterium | reverse complement strand
AACTCACGCAGATAGCGCGCGATGGCGGGATTGGGCCGCGTCCAGTCTGCACGCATGGCGACGACGTTGGGTGCCGTCAGATGCTGGCGCACCGTTGCCGGCGCGAGCGCCAAGTCTTCATTGACTTTGCAGGTGAGGCACCAATCGGCGGTGACGTCGACAAAGACAGTGCGCCTTTGCGCGACCAGCGACGCGATCCGGCTTTCGTCGAAGGGTTGCCAGAATCCGTTTGCGGACTCGGACGGTGCAGGCGGAGCGACAAAATTCGGTGCGATCAATGCGCCGGCAATCAGCGCGACAACGGCAACGCGGCGTGCCGCCGTCGCCGGTATCCAAACGACGGCGAGCACAGCCGCGATCAGCAGTACGCCGCAGATGACGGCGACGGTAACGCCGGTCTCGACCGCGAGGACCCACAGGAGCCATAGCGCGGCCGCGGCCAAAGCGACGCCGAGGATTCGTTTCAATTCCACCATCCACGCGCCCGGCCTTGGCAGCCAGAGGGCAAACGCCGGCACCGCCGCGACCGCAAGATAGGGCAATGCCAGTCCGAGACCCATCGCGGCAAAAATCGCCAGCGCCACCGGCGGCGGCGAGAGCAGCGCGAAACCGAGCGCCGTACCCAACAGCGGTGCGGTGCACGGCGTCGCCAGCAGCGTCGCCAAGACGCCGGCGAAGAAGCTGCCGAGATGGGCACGCCCTTCGCCCAGCGAAGTCAGCGCCGCGGGCAGCGGAATTTCAAATAGCCCCCAAAGATTGGCCGCGAACACTGTCAGGATCGCTGCCATGGCGATGAGAAATACCGGCTGCTGGAACTGCAGCCCCCAGCCGACTGCCAGGCCGGCGGCGCGGAATCCGATAGCGATCACAGCCAAGGTCAGAAACGTAATGACAATGCCGACCGCGCTCGCCAAGAACCCGACCCGCACTGCGCCGCGGCCGTGGGCAGCGTAGCGGACTGTGCCCAGCAGCTTAAGCGCCAGTACCGGCAGCACACACGGCATGAAGTTGAGGATGAAGCCGCCGGCAAGCGCCAGGGCGAGCATCGGCAGCAACCGTGCCCAGTCGATGGCTGGCGGCGGCGCCAGGGCCGGCACGATGACGGTCGTCATCGCCCGCGAGCCGTCGGTGAGCGTGACCGTCAGCGGCTTGCCGACCAATTTGACCAGCGCGTCGGTGCCGCCGCCGTCGAGCGGCAGCCGTAGCTCGTTTTCGCCCGGTTGGAGTCCGGCGACCAGTCGCGGCGCGCCGAACGCAACATTCGCTGCGCCTTCGACGAACGCATCGGGTGACACTAGCGGCGGCGAAGCCGTGGCGCGCAGTACCAAAGCCGGCCGCGGCCCATCGTCAATTGCCGCGCCGGCGAGCTTGAGCCCGACTTTGCTGCCGTCGCCCGGCACCTGCGCCACGTATTGATCGATGAGCGCGGCGTAGCCGGCCGCATCGGCCGGCGGCGCGCCCGGCGGCATCGCGAGATGCAACACCGTTTGATAGGGAACGCAGATTTCGCTGCAGGTGAGGTAATCGAGATGCGCGGTCAGCTCGAGCGGCTTGGCCGGA